>DYGV01000170.1 GCA_020724505.1 Anaerolinea thermophila | reverse complement strand
AGAGCAGCCAGCCGTAAGCGTTCCATCACCGAGAAACCGTACTCGATGCCATAACCCAGCGCGCCAGTGGTGGGATCCATAATGATCCGGTCGGTCGGCAAACCCATATCGCTGATCAAGATGTTCAATTGCTTGGCAAGGTTGACATCCATAGGCGTCCGGGCGTTGACCAAGTGACCGTTTGCCATAGCTGTTGCCACGATGGTGCGGTAATTTTTATCTTCGCAGATGCCCAACAGCAGCCGCTCGCCCTTCGCGGCTTCCGCGACCGGGACGATCAAGGCATTGTCCATCTCTGCCTGCCCCGGACCAAAAACAATTAATGGCAGACTGGTTGCTGCCAGCACTGCTTTGACTGCGGCCACCGCGGCTTCGGGCGTGTTAGGAGCGCCGTTTTTATCCGTCAAGCTCAAAGTAAGCTGTATCAGATCAGCGCCCGCGTCCTCAGCCGCTTTTGCCCACTTTGCCGGGTCGTCAATCACTTCCTCCCAGGTCTCAATGAGCAACGGCGACCAATCGTCCGGGCGACGATCGCGGATTTCGATCGCCACAACAGGGCGGCAGGGCATCTCGCTTTCGAAGTGCAAAAACGGAAGCGAGGTTTCACCCCCTACTGTGACTGTCCTTCCACGCGTGCCGCCCTCTGCAGCCGTTGCGCCGAGGGTCACTTTCCGCACGCTTCCAGGCCATTTATCTTTTGGAATTTCAACAGGCATAATGTCTCCTCCAGTTCAACGTTGGTGAACTTTTATGAGCTTTCATTTTTCTCGCCCAAGTTTCGTCTGCGCGCGGCCTCTCGGCGCTCCAGGAACGTTTCAATGGGCGATTTTCTCTCTGCGCCGATCCCAAGATCGCGCAACTCATCCGGATTGCGCGCACCTAAATGGCGCAATAGATGCTGGTACGAGATCATCCCAGCCGGGTACTCAATTCCCCCAGCATGGTGCATTAAAAATAGTACACGCGAATGATGATCCTGCATCAATTGAGCAGCCGCAGTCAAGGGAATATCTGGCCGTGCTTGCGGTACATCGTCGCGCATCACTTGTTCCGCTTTCAACTGGCGCACGTCCGCCCGCGCATAAGCGCGGGCAATCTCATCCTGGCTGACAACGCCCATAGCGTGCCCTTCAATCGGATCCAGCACGACCACAGCTTCCAGGTTCTTTTCAATCATTAATCGCGCCAGATCAACGATCAATGTATCCGGAGCGCAAGTAGCGACCCCAACCGTCATCAGATCTCGCACGAGCAATGGCGAAGCTTTTTCAGCATCAGACATCATCATTGACGCATACACTTTAATGGGGCGGATACTGGTTCGGATCCCAATATCCGACCCTAATAATATACCAACTAGAAAATTGGATCCATGACTAACGCTGGATGATTATGTTCTTCCAGCCACGCCAAAAGCTCCTCAACAGTTGTCACATGCTGACCATCCGCGATCTTCTCGATCAAATCTGGGTCTCCCTCGCGTATAGCCACCGCTTTCAATTCTTCAGCCATGGTCTCCTTGAGCACGCTGCTCATCCAGACTACCCGCTTGAAGCCGCCATCCGCAGAAATAAACTTCGGGCTGATCAGATAAAATTTACCTACGCCCATCACTCCAGGGGTTTGCAACCCACCGCCGGCGATGCCTGCCAGCGTGCTAAAAGTCATCCCCGCGGGCGTCATGCCGGTGTCTTCTCGGCTTACCACCATTACGCCATTGGCTTCTGGAATCAGCATTACGATGCACTCGAAGCAACCGCAGGCTGTCATCGGATTTTCCATGATCGAATACATGGAGACTTCTTGAACCTGTCCGTGGGAGCCGATCTTGGCATATTCGTTTGTTCCAGTCCAATAGCCTTTGATCGGATCAATGACCTTACCCAGCTTGATGGGTTGGTTCGGACCTGTGGGGTTGATGTTGTAAGAAGCTTTGCAGTCCAACCAGTTATATGCGCCGCACAGCCCCAAACGCTCCGGGCTGACCACGCAAACGTGGTTGGGCGCAAATGACTGGCATAATGTGCAGGAATAAAACTCGTCCACCTTATCATCGGTAAGATCTGCCAGGCGTTTATTGCGATAGTCATAAGCTTCACTGGCAACTTGCAGCCATTCTTGCACCTTAGCCGGCTCGGTGTAGATGGTCACCTGCACTTTGTCCACGATCGCGCCAAAATCGGTTTTGAAACGGGCATGCAGAATTTTTCCAAAATGCTCCAGGTTGAACCCTTTATCCGCTGCCGCGTTGGAAATTCGGATCCAGGCAATATCTCGCTGACCAATATGTTGCACGCCCGAAGCCCCATTGATGAAGTAGTGAATCTGGCGCTCTAACACCGGTTCGAAGTCTTGTTGCATCTGTCGGCCGGCTACCTTGACCACGATCCCCATGTCCATCGAGCCTTGCGGCGGGACATTTTCAATCCCCGGGCCAACAACCTCTACCTTGCCATCCACGACTTCATCTAACGGCGCCATATACAGATACTCAAAGCAACGCGAGTGTTTACCACCAAATTCGATGCGCATGTCTGTCTTACGCACCACCTCGCCTTCAAACGCCGAACCATATGGCACCGGCACCGGCACATCGGCGACCTTGACCTTGACTCCACGCACCTCGATGCACTTCTGCACCAACCGTTCTGCGCGCTCCAGGTCATCCTTCCCTTCGATTTCATTGAAAGGCATACTGACGACGTGCTCATACCGGGTGACGCCGGTGGGCAAGATCTCGGGGATGACCGTATCGGCGATGACCGGGAAGCCAAAGTTGATCGCCCCAGCCGCAGCCGCATACTTCAGATCGTCCACTTCGCCCAGGGCGAGCACAAACGCAAAGACGCGCTCCTTGTTATACAGCAGAATCTCGCGCGCCTGGCCACCCTTCAAACCGCCAAAGGTTAATGCCGAGCGGGTGGCAAAGCCGAGAGCGTAGATGGCACTAATCGTATCGGTGCCAAAGGGAACGGTGTAGGTATCGTATCCCAATTCAACACCTTCCTCAACCAGTTGATCTATGATGCTGCGTCCATTCACATTACCGGAGAGGAAACAAAGGATATTACGTTTTTGAAGTTCGCGAACGATCTTGACAGCTACTTCGTTCGACTTGGCGCAGCCTACAATGGCAGCAAAGCCGGGCATACGGCCATCTACCAATTGAATGCCCCAAGAACGCAGTTGAATATCGTCAATGGGTCCATTCAGGTGACCATCCATGCTTTCGCCATCTTTGTTTGCGTCTGGGCTGGTGAAGGAGGTGCCGCCTGCCAGATGGAACCCAGGATACGGCTCTGGCTGCAAACCATAAACAAAGCGAATCGCTTCAATAGTTTCCGCAGCGAGCAAAGTTGCCATGCCGCAATCCAGGGTTTCGCCCAGGTAGGGCGTCCAGTTATTCTTTGAAGGAAGGGGGTGGAGCAACTTCCGTGCATGTTTCAGAATATCCGGTAACTGCCCGAGCGTGGTCACCTCAACGCCCGTCATCCCCAGGATAACCGGCAGATAATACGCCGTATTAGGAAAGGCCACTTTCGTATCGGGCCCCTTTTCCTCCAGGGCCTTTTGTAACATCAGCTCCGCTTCGGTCACCAGGGCGTTCGCCCCACGAATTGCGCGAGTTGCAATGTAACGAGACATAGTGTTTCAACCTCCTACCGTAATCGCAGGCTAGTCGCCGACCACGCCATACAATGCCTGACGGCGCTCCATCGCCGGCAGCTTTTCCAATTCCAGCATCCGCGCATCGCCGCTGCGACCGAACTTCAATGGATCATAAGCCGGCAATCCCAGGGCGGCGCGTTTTTTGTCAATATGTTCCAGCGTCTTGCGGATCATCTCGTCCGGGTCAGCGATGAATTCCATCTTGCCGCCGTACAGTTTCTCCCAGCCTTCGCTCAAATACCGCAAGACCAAATCGCTATCTGCAACTCGATCTGGCATACCGCTGATCGGCGAAGAACCGCCAAAGATCACGTAAGCGCCGGAAGCCACACAGTATGTACCAATCGCCAGCGCCTTTTCGCTCATCCATTCCGGGGCTAAACCGACGGCAGGGATTTGATCAATATCATCTCCCAGCCCACCTTCCTCGACCATTTGCGTCAAGACTGTCAGGATGCGAGTATTATCCACGCAGGATCCCATGTGCAGCACAGGCGGGATGCCCACCGTCTCGCAGATCTCGCGCAAACCCGGACCGACCTTTTCTAACCCTGCCTCTCCCAACATCAGCCCCAGCTTGGCGCTGGCAATTGCGCCACAACCGGTCTCCACGATCAACACATCCTGTTTGAGCAACTCCTGTGTTACGTAAGTGTGCAGATAATCCTGCTTGCTGCGCGGGTTGTTGCAGCCCACGATCGCCGCTACACCGCGAATACGGCCAGTAATAATGGCGTCATTCAAGGGTCGGAAAGACGCCCGGTAAGAACCGCCAAGCATGTAATTGATATATTCGTGTGAAAACCCTGGGATTAAGTCTTCGCGCACCTGCGGGATATAGGCTCTACCTCGATTTTTGTAATTATCAATCGCGGTTTTTAGAATGCTCTTTGCCACCGTCAAAGCATGATGTTCGTCAAACTCAATATGCACCGCCCCCTTGATTTTTACTTTTGGCGAAGTGGTGATAATTTTGGTGTGAAAGTTACCAGCTAGATCCACCAATGCCTGCATAATGCATTGAACATCTACCACCATTGCCTCTACCGCGCCGGTTAATATCGCCAGCTCCTGATGCAAGAAGTTGCCCGCCGCGGGGATACCCTGACGCATCAAAATTTCGTTTGCAGTGCAGCAGATGCCCGAAAGGTTGACACCCTTTGCGCCTGCCTTTTGCGCGTATTCGATAATTTCGGGATCCTGAGACGCTGCCACCACCATCTGGCTCAGGGTCGGTTCATGTCCATGCACCACCACATTGACCATATCTTCTTTTAGAACGCCCAGGTTTGCCTGTCCCAACAGAGGCGCAGGTGTGCCAAACAAAATGTCGGAAACATCCGTTGCCATCATGCTACCGCCCCAACCATCTGCCAGGGCGGTGCGAATTGCGTGAACCAGAATATGCTCTGGATCCTGGTCATCGCCGATATGCGTGCGATGTAAAGCCTCGACCACCTCGCGATCAATACCTCGGGGTACTACATTCTTCTCCCGCCAGAGCGCCTGGCGCTTGACAGGGGCGCGCTTAATCGGCGCGATCTCGCCTGTTTGTTGCCCATATTGCGAGATATATAGATCCGCCAGATCATTCGCAACTTCATTGGGAGAGCGTCCTTCAATGGGAATGCCATAATACTGCGCCACCCTGCGTAGCTTAGCGACATCGCGGATCATATACCCTTCGGTCTGACCATTGGCAACCGCTTTCAAGGTGAAAGCCATATCGCGCCCGTGATCAGAGTGCGCTGCAGCGCCGGCGGCCACTGCTCGAATGAAGTTACGCGCCTGGATCGTGTCAATAGTCGCGCCGCAAACGCCGGTTTGGCCATCCTTTGTCAGGCGGCAGGGTCCCATGCCGCAGATTTTGCAGCACATCCCCGCACCGCCGATGTTACACGGTGGCATGTCCTCCGCCCGGCTAAATGCAGTTGAAACCCCCAGTTCATCCGCCCGGATCAACATTTCTTGGGCGGCTGGGTCGGCGGTCCTCTCCTCATAGCTTCGCTTTCCCTTTGCCATCGTTTAATCCTCCATTTTATTTTTAATCACGCCAAAACCGGGACAATTCCATAAGGGTCTGCCGGAATAATTGACTCTTTGCGCAAAACTGACCACCTGACGTGAAGTTTCATAAACCTCGGTATGTCGGAAGTAAGCCATCGAACGGTCAGAAGCCAGGCTGCTCGCCATCCCGCGTTCTTCAGGCAATGCTAAATCCTCTAAATAGCCCAATTCACCAAGTTTGCGTGCCAGTTCTGCTTCACCGACTTTTTCCTCATCGAAGGTAACTTCAACGATGCGGAAGGCGCTACTGGCATAAACATCAGTAACGCCGGGTATTTCGAGTAAAATTCGCCGGACTTCTTTGACATGATGATCACCATATAGGGCAGGCGTATCAAAAGTGACCGTTTTCATGAACTCCTTCCTTTCGCAATGTCTATTATTTTTATCGGCATTCTCTGATAATAAACAAAAAACCTGGCCGGAGAGCGCGGCGCTCTGAGAGGCCAGGTTTTATCGGTTTTTCCCGAAACTGTTTTGGGAAAATCGTCCTCATCATCCCATCAATAAAGCGCGGTTCACATCTCAACATTATTTTCCCTTAACTCGCGCTTGACTATAGCAAAATAAATGTCCGATGACAAGTGACAAATATTACATGTTTCTTTTATTTTTGTCCTAATTCATAGTACCTTTGTGCTTTTTGTCACATATATAACCGGCGTCTCAGGGGTTAATTGCATGGCGCCCACGTAACGAGGGATGAAATCGGGGTCTTGATCCAGATCAACTTGTTCGGCGCGTTGGGCTAATTCTTCACCCAAAGCGAATCCCTCATCGCTCAGAAACATCGCCGCCCCAAATCCCGCTCCATTGGCAATGGTTTCAACTCGCTCCACATCCACTGGTGGGATCATCCCCAGCTCTACCGCCGCGCCAATGTCAATTTGCCCCCCAAAAGAGCCGGTCAAAATGATTCGGCGCAAATCCTGTGGCTGCAATTTCAGGTGTGCCATGAGTGTATCCACCGCGGCGCGAATTGCGCCTTTCGCCTTTTGCAATTCGCGCACATCCCATTGATTCAGCCCCAATCGTCCATCTGGGGTAAGACGCAGCCTCCTCCCGCCGTCCTGAGCAATCTCCAGGAACTCCTTATAAACTGGCGGGTCGGCTGATATACGTCCATTGGCTTCAATCACTCCAGCTTTGCGAAACTCATGGATAATTTTCAACAAGCCAGAGCCGGTGACGCCGACAGGCGGTTCGCCAGCGATTGTTTCAAATGCCATATGGTCGCCATCCAGCCGCGCCGAGACAATCGCCCCATCCACCGCGCGCGTGCCGCAGGAGATAAAGACACCCTCAAAAGCCGGACCAGCGGCTGTCGAGGCGGTCAAAATGCGCTTGCCATCGGTTACTAACACCTCTCCATTGGTTCCCAGGTCGATCGCCGCCATGGGGCCATCTGGCTGATCAAATCCGAAATACGCCAGACAAGCCAGCGCGTCGGAACCAACAAAACCGCCAATCAATGGCGGTAGAGCCACGCGTGCTTCTGACGGGAAAATACCTCCCATTAAAACTGTTGCATCACGGATAGCGGCTTTGGTCGCCGGCTGAAATGGCTTTCCTGCCAGGGTATCCACAGGCAGTTTCGCCAGGAGATGATGCATGGCAACATTTCCGACCACCGTAACTCGTTCAATCCGCTGCCGGATGCGTTCTGGCAATTTCAACGAATCAACTGCCTGGTTGATCGAAGCCAGAGCCAGGCGATGCAGACGTTCCGCATTCTCCGGGCTGTTTATTGCTGCGGCAATACGCGAGATGACATCAGCGCCAAACACCGCCTGCTGATTGAGGCTGGCGCCGCCGGCGCACACCTCCCCGTTATCCAATATAGTCAGAAACGCTGCTACGGTGGTTGAACCCAGATCAATTGCCAGCCCCAGCGGTGCTTCCACCCGCCGGTAGCGATAGCTGGAACGAAATATTTTATTCGAATAGACCACAATCGGCGCTAACACCACCCTTGAATCGCCGGCCACCCGCGCCCGACACGCCAGGCGGTTGTTCAGCGCCAGTTCGCCAGGGGTTAGATGTTTTCGTTCGATTTCATCTGGCGGAGCAACTCCTTCTTCGACTAAAACCTTGCATTTCCCGCAAGTGCCTCGACCTGCGCAGGGCTGTTCGAGAGGCAATCCGGTAGCTGCAATTGCATCGCCAAGCAGGCTGCCTTCGGCAACCTCGATGGTTTTTATATTTTCTCCATAGACAACGGTGACTTTGGGCATGGGGTTTATCTCAAGCGTAGAAATTGGCTCTGTGTAAGTTCACTACCAGGCGGTACAATCAGAAAATCGTCCCCGGATAAAGACAAATCTCGCGTTACCTCCGCCAGCCGGCGTATATACTCTTCCGAACCCAGAATTTCAACATACTGCATCCCCCATTGGGCGCAATATTCAGCCACCTCTTTTGCCATGGGACGATATTTCTCCAAATCCTCAGGACGGTGGGCGACCAACGCCAGACGCTTATAATGGCGGTATTGTTGGTCCATGAGCCACGCCGCCTGCTG
>DYGV01000169.1 GCA_020724505.1 Anaerolinea thermophila | reverse complement strand
GTAGAAATGGTTGAATAAGCAGCTTGCATCCTGCCCAAACAAGCCACTTGCGAGAAAAAGGCGAATGATAAACTAACCGATCGTTACTCCGGCTGTTGCTGAGTGATGCAATGAATGTTCCCGCCACCGAGCAGTATCTCCCGCCCTGGAACGCCGATTATCTGGCGCTCTGGCAACAGACGCTGCAACGTTGCCAGCGCGGCTTCATCGTGTGGATCATTGAATGTGGGAACTATCGCGCCTCCATTGCAGAAGTAAAAATTGATATAAGAAGCAGGAAGGCGATGGCCGGGCTGACGCGGTAGTGTTCCTTCTACGATATCCACCCCTTCAGCCTCTTCGGGCTGGATGCGTATCGGGTTCGGCTGATGGATCTTATACACTTGCAGGGCGCGACCGCATGCGTCAGTCGCCCTGCTCAGGAACTCATAGGCTTCGGCTGAGCGCTCGTACTGCGGGTCAGAATAGTCATCCGTCCAGGTGAGTGCAATCACGCCCGGGCGGAGAAAACAAGCCAGATTGTCCACATGACCGCGCGTCTCGTCATGGGCGACGCCGCGTGGAATCCACAATACCTTCTCTACGTTCAGGTATATTTTTAGATAATCTTCGATCGCGTCCTTTGTCAATTTGGGGTTGCGCCCCTCATCCAGTAAGCATTCCTCGGTGGTGATACAGCAACCCTGGCCGTCCACATGGATCGAGCCGCCTTCTAAAACCAGCGGCGCTCGGTAGCGGTCCAGGCGTTCGATCTCAAGGACTTTCTGCGCCACGGCAGCGTCCAGCTCCCAGGGGAAGTACAGTCCATTGACCAGGCCGCCCCAGGCGTTGAAGCGCCAATGCACACCGCGCACCTCGCCCTGGTCGTTGATTACGAATGTCGGCCCGCAATCGCGCATCCAGGCGTCGTTGCTGGAGAGTTCAACCACGCGCACCTGCGGTGGCAGCATCCGGCGAGCGTTGGCGAATTGCTCAGAGTTGACGCCGACGGTGACAGGTTCAAACTGAGAGATGGCTGCGGCCACGGCGGCAAATGCCTTTTGTGCGGGTTTCGCGCCTAATCGCCAGTTATCTGGGCGTTGTGGCCAGAGCATCCACGTGCCAGCGTGACGTTCGAACTCGCCGGGCATACGAAAACCATCGGCGGCGGGGGTGCTATCCAGGGTGCGCGCCATGAGACTATCCTTTATCCGAATGAATATCTGCTAGCAGCGCCTCGATCTGCCCCTGATGGTGAGCTCTTAACTGTGGACTGGGGCGCGGCAACCGCTCATAGAGCAGGTACACCAACAGCCCCTTCTCTGTGTGCAGCCGGTTTTCGGACTGATCGAAGATGATCGAGCGTGGGTGATCCATCACCTCATCCGTGACTTCTACCCCACGAGAAGCGGGGAGACAATGCATAAACTTGCAATGCGCCGGGGCATGGTTGAAAAGATCCAAATTTACCTGATAGGTGGGCATGAAAGCCGCCCGCCGTTCGGGGATTTGTTCTTCCTGGCCGACCCACCACCATAGATCGGTGTAGATGAAATCTGCATGCCGCACAGCTTCGATCGGGTCATCGGTCACGCGCACCGAACCGCCGGACTGAGCGCAATTTTCCTGCGCCCATTCGATCCATTGCGGCGGCGCCTGATATTTGGACGGTGCTGCCTGGATGAAGTGCATCCCCAGACGGGTACAGATCAACATCAGCGATGAAAGCACATTGGTGGCGTCGCCGACAAATGTGACGTTTAGCTCTTCGAGTTTCTTCCCTGCTGGGGCATGTTCGATCATGGTCAATACATCACACACCACTTGTGTGGGATGGTTGTAATCGGTCAGACCGTTGATGACGGGAACCTCGGCGTGTTGTGCAAGGCCGAGGATGGTTTCGTGTTTCAGGGTACGCGCCATCAAAATATCGCACATGCGCGAGAGGACTTTGGCGGTGTCGTACAGCGATTCGCGCACACCCAGATGGATTTCGCCTGGCTTTAAGTACAACGCATGGCCGCCCAGATCGGTCATGGCAACCTCAAAGGACACCCGTGTGCGGGTGGACGGTTCTTCAAAGATCATCGCCAGGGTGGCGTCTTGCAGCAGTTTTGGGGTGCAGCCTTGTTTGTCGGCGGCTTTGATGCGCCGCGTCAATTCGATGATGTCCAACAATTCTTGTTTGGTATAATCTTGGGTGTCTATAAAATGTCTCAGCCTCATGATTTTGCCTCCTTGCGCTGAATTGTATTTTAGCAAGAAACGAGGCAGGCGCGCGTGCAGGCTGACAGCAATTTAAAGATTTGCGCCTCTCTGCCGGACACAAGGCGAGAGGCGCGCTCCAGAATAGGGGGCAAATCATGAGCAGAGGAACTCAATTCTGATAGAAGCAATATTCAGCTTCAGTAAGAGTGGGCACCGGTGGCACAGGCTGCGGTGCTTAGGCGCAGGGCGCCGGAGTAAGCGCAGGTTTGCTGACCGTTTGCTTCTTGATCAAAAACATCATACCCACCAGTGCCGCGGCGGAGAAAGATGCCCCCGCCGCCATGTGGAATAATGCTGCCGTCCCCAAGTTTTCCATCAAATAGCCTGCCCCGGCAAACCCAATGATGCCTGCGATCCAGTTGATGGCGTTCAGGCGCGCCAATCCTTTGTTTAGCGCTCCTGGCGCCAGGATGTCAACCGCCAGAGCGGAGGCCAGCGAGGGGTTGATGCTGCGCGCGGCCAAAACAGCCGCCGAAATCATCCAAAATTGCCATAGATGATTGGCAACCCCAAGCAAAACTGCGCTAGACGCGGATACCATCATTCCTACGATCAGGAACAACCGACGCCCCAGCCGGTCCGAGAGCATACCCATAGATAGAATGATCGGAATGGTGACCACTCCACCGATCACATTGGCGTTCGAGATTTCGCTGGCGGAAAAGTTCTGCGCTTTCATCTCCAGGGATAAGCCCATGCGGGCGACGCTGACTGTGAAGGCTGTCAGCAAAGCCGCGCTCATTAGCAAAAAGATCGGTTTACCAGATATAGCGACGCCAGATTGGCTTGGTTTCGCCAAAGTCTTTTCCACTGTGATCTTGCCCTGGATTAGCAAAGCCATAACCGGCCATAGCGCATATTCGGCCGCCAGCCAGGTGTGCATAACACCGTAACCATGTTGCTCAACCAAATAACCCACAGCCATGCTGCCCAGGATTGCGCCCAATGGGTTGGTGAGCGAGATCAAGCCAAACCATTTGCCACGCTCATTGGCCTCAGCGCTCGCAGCCGCAAACATGCTGATCGAAGAGAGGCCAACTCCTCCGGTGAACCAGATCACGGCGGTCAGCGCCATGACCTGCCACAGTGTAGAAGCCTGACCAAGCAAGAACACAGCCGGCGCCCCCAAAGCTCCAGCACTCAACATGGCTACCCTGCCGGAAACACGTCCGATTAGCCAGCCGGCGGTTAGCGACCCCAGAGTGATGGCAATATAGGTGATTGCCAGGTAGATCCCTACTTCCGTGGGAGATGCGCCATACTGGCTGGCGTACAGCGGCAGGATAGGGAAAAGCCCCATACCCACAAACAGGATCGAGAAGTTGGCGATAAACAATACCACTAAATTTTTGGTTTTGGTTGTTGTCTTCATGAGCTTTCTCCTCATTCTCTAGCTACTTCGCTAGACTTTACAGCCTGGCGTGTATCAATCGCCTTTAAGCAGCGTCGTTCAAGATTTCTGAACGTTGAAAAACTGTCATACGCTGAGTTACAGCGACTTCCAGAGGGTGTTGTTCCATTTTGACACCGCTAAACAAATCGCTCTCGACGGCGCGTCCGCTGTTTACCAGGCTCATTGCTCGGTAGAACGTCTGCGCCCCCCACATGTTCTGGTGATACTCCTCTGGCAGGTCGAGCAACTTCTGATAACCGGGGAGTTGAGAACGGTGGCAGGAGATTGCCTGCCAGACTTTCTGCCAATGGGCGCTGGTATCAATGCGGGTGGTGATTGCCCAATCCGCCCATGGGGTGGAGCGCCGTTCGACGCCGTCAATTTTCATCGTCAACTCGCCGAAAGCCGCTTCGTATGCGTCTTGCGTGGCTTTATTAGCTGCCAAATAATACAACTTGGAAACCCGGTGCGGCGCAGATTTATCTTTGAAATTTCCATCTGCGGCTGCAATCAATGCGGCAGTGGTGAATTGAGAGATGGCGATGTGATCGGGGTGACCATAATACCCGTTGGGATCAAAGGTCAACACGACCTGAGGACGGATGCGACGTATATGGCTGACAAGCTGAGCAATGATGCGGTTTGGCTGTGCCTGATCCAAAGCGCCGTCCATATAATCTAGAAGGTGAACTTCGCGCAGACCCAGTATCCTAGCAGCGGCATACAATTCCTGTTCGCGAATCGCTCCCAGGATCTGCGGGCCAGGATAACTGGCCTCATCACCGAACCAGCCTAGTTGACCGCGCGTGGCGGTAATTAGATATACTCCTGCTCCTTCAGCCGCATAGCGCGCTAGCGCACCTCCGACGCCCATTGATTCGTCGTCTGGGTGAGCCATAATCGCCAATAATCTTCTCTCGTCCATCGCTGTTTCTCCATTCGACAATTTAGAGCATTTATATCCGTAATTATAGAAATGAGGCGTCCTGAGAACGTCCAATTTTGCGTCCAATAAAACGTCTTAGAGCAAAAAAGCAGATAACTATTTCCGAATTTTGATGGCATCGCCTGGTGATATACTTGATTTATGGAGTAAAAGGGAAGCGCATCTTGCTGATTGCGTTGATGAACTTTGTCAGATAGAAGTAGGGAACAAATATGTGGTTCAACCCGATTCATCAAATAAAAAGGAAAAATCAAAACAATGAATACTTCACTGAAAGCAAATATCCTAAACCTATTTGAAATTAAATGGCGACCATCAAGAGATTTAGCTGTTGTGGGGCTATCTTGGATTTTGGTGGTGGGAGCGCTCTATGTGGCTACCGAAGTAGTTGGTCAAGAAGTCGCTGGTGGGCTGATATATTTTTTCTTGTACGCTGTGCTTGGCGCCTTGGTTTTCGGAGTTGGACTACCGCTGTATTGGATGGTGATTGTTTGTAAAAGATCAATTGCGGAATTAGGTATATCCAAACGCATGTTAGGAGTCAGCCTGGTTTTGCAAATGATCTTTGCAGGAATGCAGTATTATGGGACATTAGCAAAAGCCCAATTGCCTGTGTTTGAGCTGCTTTTACCGCTGCTTGCGCTTTCCCTGACGATTGGTTTCTTCGAGGCGATTTTCTGGCGTGGCTGGGTGTTATTACGCCTCGAAGAAGCATTTGGTCTATTGCCAGCGATCTTATTGGGCTCCGTACTGTATTCCGCGTATCATATCGGTTACGGAATGACGATGAGCGAGATGGTCTTTTTATTTTTTATTGGCATAATGTACGCGGCAGTATTTCGATTGACGAAAAACATCTTTATTCTATGGCCAGTCTTTCAGCCGATGGGTCAACTGGTCACTTTAGTTCGCGACCGGTTGACTCTTCCCCCGATCGCTGCCTTGGGATTTTTCGAGGTGTTACTGGTGATGTTGCTATTGGTGTGGTTGGCAAATCGGAACTATAACAGGCGAAAAGTTGAAAGATAGGTGTTGAGGCTTTCTGTGTCTTTGATCTGTCTAAGGCTGGCTGAGATGGAGGGCTTTTCTGAAAGCAATGAGGACAACGGATGATCTCATGAACACAGTTGAAACTCATTTATTGCAATTGTGCGTGGGGTTTGGCCCTCGACCGGTGGGCAGCGCCCAAAACCGCGCCGCGCAGCAATACATCGCCGAAGTTTTCACCTCCGCCGGATTTGAGGTGGAATTGCAGCCTTTTCCCTGCATGGATTGGCAATTCGACAGCGCCAGCCTGACCTTGAATGGCGAGCCTTTGGCTTTTACCCCCAATCTATACACCCTGGCATGTGATGTCTTTGGACCTTTTGTGCGCTTGAGCAATCTGAGCGCGCTGGAAGCCAGCAACTTGCAAGGAAGTTTCGCCGTGTTGGAGGGCGAACTGACTAAAGAGCCGCTCATGCCCAAGAATTTCGTCTTTTGGAATCCCGAAGAACATCAGGCGATCATCCGCTTGCTGGAGGAGAAGCGTCCATTGGCTGTGTTAGCAATCAGCCCGCAGGAGGCGCATTACCCGCCCATTTTCGAGGATGGTGATTTCGCCTTGCCTTCGGTGACCCTGCCGGCTTCCGCGGCAGAGCGGTTGGTTCAGTCGCCGCAGGGTGAACTGCACCTGCGCATAGACTGTCGCCGCTATCCGTCCAGCGGAGCAAACGTCATCGCCCGCCGCGCTGGGCAAAAAGCCGGCAAGATAGTGGTTTGCGCCCATATGGATACCAAGCCAAATACCCCAGGCGCGCTGGATAATGCTGCTGGGGTGAGCGTTTTGCTGACCTTAGCGCAAGCGTTGTCCGCGAAGACGGAGCGGTTGCCGTTCAATTTAGAAATCATTGTCTTCAATGGCGAGGACTATTTCTCTGCACCGGGGCAGATGGCTTATCTGGGGAGCGCCCCACAGTGGCAGGAGATCGCCCTGGCAATCAATGTGGACGGCGCAGGCTGGCGCGAAGCGCCGCTTAGCCTGGCTTTATTTGAGTGCTCTGTACAGTTAGCCGAGTCGCTGCGTCGGTTGGCTACTGAATATCCCCAATTGGCGGAGGTGTCGCCCTGGCCACAGGGAGATCACATGCTGTTCGTGATGAACGGCGTTCCGGCTGTCGCGCTGTCATCCCAGGGGGCAGAGGCGTTACTGGAGCGCGTTATTCACACGCCCGGCGATATGCCCGATCTGGTCAGCATCGAGCGCTTGGGGCAGGCAGTGGATTTCATTCTGCACGTGCTGGATGGGCCGCTTCCAGTGTGAAGTAAAACGTTGCCCCTTTACCCACTTCGCCTTCCGCCCACACCTGCCCTCCGTGGCGGTGAACGATGCGCTGTACCGTGGCCAGACCAATACCTACGCCTTCAAACTCTTCGGCGTGGTGCAATCGTTGGAAGGGCTGAAACAATTTGTAGGAATAGCGCATATCGAAGCCTGCTCCGTTATCGCGCACAAAATACACCCGCCGATCCTTCTCTTCCAGGCATCCTAATTCGATCTGCGCCAGAGATTCCCGACGGGTGAACTTCCAGGCGTTGCTGAGCAGGTTTTCTAACGCCAGGCGCAATAGATGCGGATCGCCATAAGCTTTCATCTGGGGTGAAATGACCACGTCCACTATGCGCTCTGGTTCATTTTGTCTTATCCGTTCGAAGATTTCATACGCCAGTTGGCTTAAATCTATCTCCGCACGCTGCAACTCGCTGCGGGTCACCCTGGAAAGTTGCAGCAGGTCATCAATCAATTGCGACATAGTTTGCGTCGCCTGGCGTATGTTGTGGATAATCTGCTGTCCATCTTGTTCCAGGCGCTCTGCATAATCCTCCAGCAAGATATGACTATAACCATCAATGGCGCGCAACGGAGCGCGCAGGTCATGGGAGACGGAATAGGCAAAGGCTTCTAATTCCTTATTAGCGGCCGCTAATTCAGCGGTGCGGTCTAGCACGCGTTGTTCCAGCTCGGCGTTGAGTTGGCGGATTTCCTCCTCTGCTTGAACGCGTTCGGTTATATCTTGCAAGATGCCCAGCGAGCCGCGTGACAGACCATCCGGCCCCATGATTTCCACCGCCGATTCGGCGATCCAGCGTGTCTGACCATCGCGAGTGAGGATGCGATAATCGCATTCCCATACGCTTAGTTCGCCGCGCCGCGCTTTGTGGACGGCTTCTTCCAGGCTGAGGCCGCTGGCCTCGCCACGCGGCAGCGCTTCCTGAATTAGTGAAAACCACAAATCAGGGTTCATTTGCGAGGCGGGATAACCGGTCAATTCCAGGATGCCCTCGCCAATGAAGGTGAAGCGGTTTTTTGTGTAATCTTGAAAATACGGCACAGCGCCGGCGGCGCTGATCGCCCTCCGGTAAATAGATTCGCTCTCGTGGATTGCTTGGTCGTAGCGCTGGCGTTGGATCGCCGCGCCCAGCAAACCTGCGGCAATCTTAAGCGCATCCACCTCTGCCGGCGACCATTGTCGTTCTTGTGTGTAATCGTCAAAGCCGATTACCCCCCACCACTCAATTAGCGCGTCGGAACGGGCAGCGGTCTCTGCCATCAACAGAATCGGAACTTCTAAGATGGATTTCGCTCCTAAAGGCGCCAAATAGCTCGCCTCGCCGGGTTCAAAAGTGCTCTGGCTGGCGTAGAATGGCTCACCGCGACGCATGGCATCCGCCCAACGTTCCAACCCGGGTCCATTGAGTGGCACGTTCTGGAACTTAGGGTGGTGGAGAGTAGAGAAC
>DYGV01000168.1 GCA_020724505.1 Anaerolinea thermophila | reverse complement strand
CGTCTGTTTGCACTAACGAATAGAAACTGGCTCTGTTTGCGCAAAAATAAGGTCATATAGGTTGTGCTTTCGGTTGAAGCAATTGTCTGGCGAAGAGCTGCAACTCTTCAGAAATTTTATGTTCCGGATGCGCGTAGCCCCATGGTCTGCCGTGGTTTATAGCTTCAACGAACAATTCCGATGCAAACGGTAAGGTGAGTTCAATCGGGTGATTTAGTTTACCATTTTTGCTCATGCGTGAGTTGACGATGTAAAAATTCGCGCAAACGAGGCGCTTCCTCTTGTATTTTTTCGATGTACTCTTTGGCCATGGTCATATTTCCGGATTTTGCCTGCAACTCTAGCTCAGACGCGTAGTTTGTAAGGGGGTGGGCATTGAAGTTCGAAGCTGCACCTTTCAAGTTGTGCGCCATGCGGGTCAACTCCTTTGTCTCCCCTCGCTCCAGCGCGCTGCGGAAAAGCTTTATTCGTTCATCCATGTTCTCGACAAATTCAGACAACAGCTCTAAGAAGAATGCATGATCGCCGCCAAAACGCGGCATAGCGGCTTCTATATCAATGGGTTCTTCCTTAACCAAAGTGGTCTCTGCTTCTGGCTTAGCAGACACCGATCCTTGAGCAGCAGGCGGCGATTTAGACAACCATTTTTCCACCGTCTCCAATACATCCTCGCGCTCCAGGGGTTTGGAAAGGTAATCGTCCATTCCGGCTGCCAGGCAACGGTCGCGGTCGCCGCTCATTGCATGCGCAGTCATGGCGATAATTGGAATGTGCTGACCGGTCGCCTCATGCTCGCGAATGAAATGGGTGGCCTCCAATCCGTCCATTTCAGGCATTTGTACGTCCATCAAGATCAGACGATACGGTTTGGAACACCAGGCATCAATTGCCTGCAAGCCGTTCTCTACGACGTCCACCCTATACCCCGCCTTTTGCAACATAACCACTGCCAGTTTCTGATTGACCGGATTATCCTCGGCCAATAAGATCCATTCTCCTGTTCGTTTCTTTTCTGCCAGAGTGTGACGTGTGACCAATTGAGAGACGTTCAGTTTCTTGGGGACATCTTTCCGTCCCAGCACCGCTGCAATGGCCTCATAAAGCTGGGTCTGCTTGATGGGTTTCAGTAAGTATCCCGCGCAGCCCATGGCCTCTAATCGGCTGGCGTCGCCGCGCTTGCCCATGGAAGTCAATACAATCACAACAGTACTACTGATCCTAGGGTGCGATTTGATCTCTCGCAGAGTTTGCTCGCCGTCCATTGAAGGCATTTGCATATCCAGCAACGCCAGGTCAAATGGATCGTTCTCATCCCTTCCCGCAAGCAGAGTATCAATGCATTCCGCCCCACTGGAGGCAATTGTCACCCGCATCCCAATATTTTCCAGCATTTTCCGTAAGATCATCTGGTTGGTTGGGTTGTCGTCCACCACCAGGGCGCGGATACCTTTAAGGTTGATCTCCTCAATTAAGGGGTCTGGTTGGGTTCTGGCGGGTTGCTTTTGGAAGCGCGCCGTGAACCAGAAGGTGCTTCCTTTGTCGGGCTCGCTTTCCACGCCGATTGTACCGCCCATCATTTGCACCAACTGCTTTGAAATCGCCAGCCCAAGACCTGTACCGCCATATTTGCGCGTGGTTGAGCTATCTACCTGGGTAAAACGCTCGAAAATGTATTTTATTCTTTCGGCGGGGATGCCGATGCCGGTATCGCTCACCGTGAAGAGCAACGTGGCGGAATCCTGCGTCTCGCTTTCTAGCATCACCCGGATGACGATATCGCCGCGTGATGTGAACTTGATGGCGTTTCCAACCAAATTAAGCAAAACCTGGCGTAAACGAGATGGATCGCCGCGTAACAATGTCGGCACATTGTGATGCACCATACAAGCCATTTCCAGCCCTTTGGCTTCTGCGCGCGGCGCCATGCTTGCTGCCACGCTTTCTACTGCCACGCGCAGGTCAAAGTCAATCGTTTCAAGATCCAACCTCCCCGCCTCGATCTTGGAAAAGTCCAAGATGTCATTGAGTAGAGTGAGCAACGCCTCTGCGCTATCCAAGGCGGTTTTGAGATAATCTTGTTGTTCAGTAGTGAGTGGCGTATCCAGTGCCAGTTCGAGCATCCCGATAATGCCATTCATCGGTGTGCGGATCTCGTGGCTCATATTCGCCAGAAACTCGCTCTTGGCCCGATCGGCTGCCTCCGCTGCCTTACGCGATTGCACCAGCTCGCTGATGTCGTGATATAGTCCTAATACTCCCACCCGTCCCCCGTTGACGATCACCGGCACGCCGAAGATTTCGACATCTACCAAACGCCCATCTTTCCTCTTTCGCTGGTCAATCCAGTGAATAGCCTCGCCGCGTAACACCTGTTCGGTTAAGAATGTGGCTTGCTTTACCGCGAAATCGGGCGCGATGATGGTATCCAGATCTTTTCCAATCACTTCGCCTCTGGAGTAGCCGAAGAGGGATTCGAACGCCGGGTTGCAATCTGCCGCCTTCTGCTCCAGGTTTATCAGAACCACGGCTACGGGGCTGTATTCGAAGAGCGCCCGGAAGAATTCTTCTTGTCGTTGGATCTCCGCTGTTGCCGCCACGCGCTCCGAAATATTATGCAAACTGTAGATCGTTTTTACCTCTTCTGGCCCTTCTTCCAGCGTGTACCAGGAAACTTCGTAAAAATCGTTCAATCCCGGAATTTGCACCCCTTCAATACAGGAAACAGATGAGGGTTGAGAGAGGATCTCTGCGCCGAGGATCTCTGTAATGTTTTTTCCAATCAGTTGATCGAAACTTTTCCCCAGGGCTTGAACGACCGAGCGGTTGCAGCGCAGGATTTCACCTTTGCCGTCTACAATCAGGATCAGGTCCGACACTGCGTCAAAGATGCTTTCCCATTCCTTCTTATCACGGCTCAAAATGATTTCCAATTGACGGCGTTCTTCAACTTCGCGGCTTAGCCGCAGGTTTGCTGCTGTGATTTCCTCGGTTCGCTGCGCTACCTTCTGTTCCAACGCATTCGTTAGTTCCGTCAGGCGGTCGCGTTGTCTGCCGGCGTAGTAAGCCAATGCGCCAAGAATGAGCGGCGCTGTATCAATGATCCAAAAGACTGCATCTTCGTTATGCAAATTCCAAAGGTTGGCGAGCGTGACCTCCCTACCCAGTTGGTGGGCGTGTGCCCAGGCAGCAATAAGGGGGAACAATAACCCCAGGACTACACCCCCCAGACAATAACGAAAACTGGCAGTGGTTGTCCAATGGCGTTTTTTCATTTGCGATGGATTGCGATTCCAAACGTAATGAGAAACTGAGATAGCGGAGGCTTATAGCAACTCAGGCGTGCCCGCGAGGCAGCTTTTGGAGGTTGATTTTAGCACAATTCGGGGTGTAAGTGGTGTAATTTTCTGAATTGTAAGGCACGCCCCCTGTTCATCCATTTGCGGATGGTTCACGGGCGGCGGTCTGCCACACACAGGAAGTTTTTTTATTTCACCAGACCTTCTTTTACGGCGTAAATTGCCGCCTCCACTCGATTATTCAAGTGAAGCTTCTCAAGGATATTATGCAAGTATTTCTTGATCGTATTTTCGCTCAAATATAGCCTCTCAGCGATCTCGGAGTTGCTCAAGCCCTGAACCACCAGTTCCAGAACCTGTTGTTCTCGTTCGCTCAACGGCTCCAATCCATTTGTTTCCGGCGCGCCCTTTTGATATTTCGGCTTTCCAAATTCATTCAAAATTTTGGTCGCCATAATGCCGGATAAAGCTGCTTCGCCGCGCAACACCCCAGAAAGTTTTTTATGCAACCCTGTGGAAGGGGTATCTTTAAGCACATAGCCCCGTGCGCCGTTTTGTATGGCTTGAAATAGATTCTCCTCTTCTTCCGACATGGTTAGCATAACCACTTGGGTCGTGGGCAACTCTCGGCAGATCTGGCGCGTAGCTTGCAGACCATCCATGACGGGCATGGAAATATCCATCAATACGATATCTGGCAACAACTGGCGGGCCAGCTCGACCGCTTCCTGGCCGTCTCGTGCCTCTCCAATGACCTCGAAGTCATCCCAGTGATTGATAATGTTGCGCAGTCCTTCGCGAAAAAGAACATGGTCATCTGCAATCAAAATAGTGTTTTTCGTCATGAGGTTTCTATCCCTCCGCTTGAAGTGATTGAGGGGGAATTTAGATCTGCTTTAGGAAGTTCCAGGATGACGCGTGTGCCATCGCCGGGGACGGAATGAATAGATACCGTTGCGCCTATGCTGGCGGCGCGCTCGCGGATGATGCGCAATCCAAACTTGTCTTCCGGGATGGATTGAGGATCGAAACCTTGACCATTATCTCGGACTTCGACGCGCAAGTGATGTTCGTTCTCTTGAAAAGATACCGTCACCAGGCTTGCTCTGGCATGGCGGCGAATGTTCACCAACGCTTGCTGAATGATTCGCAGCAGTTGGATTTCCGCAGCGGGCGATATGAGGAGCGACCCGTCGTTTTCCGTTAATCCATGGCTGGTATGGAGCCGGGTTTCGATCCCCCATTGACGTTGATAACGGCTGAGCAGCTCATGAATGACCGGTAAAATGCCCCTCCCCGGCGCGAGTGTGTCGCGTAACCCCAGAATCTCCTCTCGCAGGCTTGCATAAGCATCCCGTGCGCTGGTTTCGATTTTTTGTAAGTCGTCTTGGGCTAAACGGATGTCGCCAAGCTGCAGAGCCGATCGGGCTTCCTCTGCCCAAATGCGCATTGTGCCAATCAGTTGAGCCAGACCATCGTGGATCTCTTGTGCAATTCGGGAGCGTTCCTGAATAACCGCTTTCCCTTGCAACCGATTGCTGGTCTCGATGTGATGGAGCACATTCCCAATGCTTCTTCCCATCAATTCCAGCCAGCGAATTTCATCTTCCTGCCACACGCGAGAAGTCTTACTGGCGAGTTCCATGGAGCCCATCAGCCGGTCGCCGGAAAGGAAAGGCACGCTGACCAGGCTGCGGAAACCGCTTTCTACAGGCGATGGACTTTCCAGGCGCGGATCTTCGGATAAGTCGGAAGTGTAAGCCGCTCGATGTGTTTTATACACATCGCCGGTAAATCCAATCTCTGCCGGGATGCAACGTAGATCGTCCACCATTTTAGGCGTCATCCCAATTTGCGCCACCAAACGAAAACATCTATTTTCTGTTTCGAACAGCCGCATGGCGATATGGTTGAACCCGGTGACTTCTTGCACCTTTGGAATCGCCAGTTGCAGCACTTTTTCGGGGGACAGGGTGACATCAATCAGCTCACTCAATGATTGCAGGGCGTGGAAGTTGCGTCGTTGCGTCTCAAGTTGAGCCTCTTTTTCTTTGATAGTGGAAGTCAAGCTATCAAATTGGCGGGCCAAATGACCAAATTCGTCGTCACGAGAAGCCAAAACCGCCCAATGTTCACCAGAGGTCAAGGCGTTCAATGGTCGGAAAATAGCTCGGTGATAACCAATCCAAATAGCGGTTGCAAGGAGGATGAACAAAGCACCCGTGCTCAGATAGATCATGGAACTGATGTGCATGATCTGATCGTTCAATAAACCTGTCTCCCGCTCAATCAGGATCACCCCCAGCGAATCGCCGGCGTTGGGGTGGCAACCCTGGCAGGCGATCTTGTTCTCCAGTGGGTTGGCGGTGATCAGGATTGGCTCGCCTTTGACGTTGACGAATTGTTGCTGGGTGGAGAGCGTCATCGCGCTGTGATCGGTGTGACATGAATGACATTGCGGGTTCTGCAAATCCAGCGGGATGCCGATTTCATCCTGAATGGAACTAAAAATCACCCTCCCATCCGGGTCAAGGATACGGATCGTATTGATTTGACTCTGATGGCTCAGGCTCATCACCATTTGTTGAGCGCTGTCAAATTCATTTTGGATGAAGGCGTGTTCAAGAGACTGCTGGATCATTTCAGCCTCGTTGATCAGGTTGATTTGAAAGTTGTTCGAGATGGTCTGGATTACTGCATTGCGGAGAAAGTACGCCCCCAAGGAAAACCCTCCCAATAGAATGAGGGTGAACACAATCAGCGCTTTGTTGCCGCTTGACAACTTCCTTGCCTTCATGTCTGTTGACCAGATTATACCAGAGGCCTTTCGACGGCGTTTCGCTTTGGCATTACTTGCCCATGATCGTTGTTTCGGCTCTCTGCATGGGTTATGGACTGAAGAATCCAGATTGCTATGATTAGCGGATCAAGATCATGGCTCCAATAGAAAGCAGCGCCAACGTCAGAATCAGCCAATCTAGCTTGCTTTTTTTGATTGGATAGGCCAAGCATTTCTCCGGCGAAAAGCCGCGCGCTTCCGCAGCGATGGCGATCTCTTCTGCGCGGTTGAGGGCGTTGCCGACGACGACGACCGCAAACAATTGGAGCGCGCGCCAACGTTTTTTGCGCAAACCGCCTCGCATCCACAGGCTGCGCCAGGCGTTCTGCGCAGATTGGAACAAAGCCGGCAGTAGATTGAACGCCACACCTACCGAAAAGCCCAGCCCGCGAAACCCCGCCCGTTCCAGTAAGCCGGCGATCGAAGAAATGTCCACGGCTTCCGTCAGCCCTTGAACCGAGACCAATATGACCAGAATGCGCAGAGCAATTTGCATCGCGCTCATCAATCCTTCAGAAGAGTAGGGGATACCGAGCAGACTGCGGTCGGTTTCCCCTACCAAGAAGAGCGGCGGCAACGCCAACAGCCCAATCATTGCCAGCCAGCGCAAACGCATCAGCCTGTAAAATGAGCGGGGATAAATCAACGCTGCAACCACCAAACATCCGCCGGCAACCCAGGGCAGCCGTGGGGCGGGAGCGAGCATTACCGCAGCGAGCGAACAGGCAAAGATCGCCAGGTAGCTGAGTGCGCCCAGGCTCGGCTTTTTGATGGATGCCAACAGGTTAAACTTCAGGTTGCGCCAGGAGATCATTGGATGATTTGAAGTTCAACCAACATACGCAGATTGAGCTTGCCCTCGGCGCCGGGTAGAACCATGCGGAATGAGCCATCTTCTTTCGTTAGATCGCCATCTACGCGGGCATAGGCTACGATGACTTCATCAACCAGAACCTGCGAAGGATCATAATTGACGGTGAAACCATCTTGAGCTACCGCTTTAATTGCCTTGACTTTGGAGAGGTCGAAGCCGGCGTCCTGGAGTAATGCAGAAACGGTAATACCTTTGTAGGTCACGTCTTTGAAAACCGCCTGACTGACAGGCAGGGCTTCCAGATCGGCGCGTGTGTAGGATTTGCGAATCTCGCCGCCCGAAATCACCAGGCTGGCAGCCGCGCCGGAAGCATTGTCTTGCGTCGCGGGCTGGGAAGTCGAAGTGCATGCGCATAGCATTATAAGGGATAGGATAAGGGTAAAGAAGATATGGCGTTTCATTTTGGTTCTCTCTCTATGGTGTGTTTGTTGATCCGTTTTGTTTTGATCAAGTTTTTCATGGATGCACAAGGTTTATTGGATTACATCGGTCGTCATTCGCCCAAGGCGGGATTGCAGCATTTTGGCGATGTCCCAACCCATCCAGCCGGCCAGACCGCCGACCGCAAGGTGGATGACCAGCAATGCCAGCACAATCCAGATGGCAGCCGTGGGTTGCAAACCAAGCAAACGACCGCCCCGATCTAACAGATCCAGCCAGACCACTAAAACAGTCCTACCAAACAGCAAGGGGCCGGTGACAAAGGGTTGCAAGAGTACCCAGGCAACGCCGAAAGCGCCAGCCAGGATAAAAGACATCCGTCGTGGCTGCCCCCCCATGGAGAGAACGATTTCAGCGACCAGAGCCTCGGTCAGGATGCCCACCATGGGCCCCAGCACTGCCCCACCCAGACTGAACAGCTTGAGCAACATGGCGATTGCCCCGATGAACAAGGTTGAACCGCGCTGGGGGACAAAGGCTCTTCCAATTAGAGCTACAGCAAGCCCGATAGCCGCTAACACTGCGCCGCTCATGGGGATGTTCAGCGTCTTTAAAACTGAACCCAAACTGATTTCAACCAACCCCCATAATGCGCCAAATACTGCCAAGATTGCCAGTTCACGCGTGGATAATTTCATTTTCTGCCTCCGTATGAGCTATTAATGAGGGTGGAATTTTCCCGATTTGTTGGATACGCCCATCCCGCAACACGATTACCCGGTGGGCGTAGTGATGGACAAGTTTGTAATCGTGCGAAATGAGGAGAATGGTGGTCCCCAAGCGATTCAGCGCCTGAATATAGTTCATCATCCGTTGCAAATGGTTCCAATCTTGTCCCAATGTGGGTTCATCCAGAATCAGCAGGCGTGGCAGCAGGCCCAAACAGGAGGCCAATGCGGCGCGTTGCTGTTGACCCACCGAGAGCGCCAGAGGATGCCGCGCGCGTA
>DYGV01000167.1 GCA_020724505.1 Anaerolinea thermophila | reverse complement strand
TGTTCTGGTAAACACAAGTTTATCCCAGGTGAAGTCCCTTATCCCGTACTCACGTAATTTATGTGAGGATAGACCCAAGTTGTGTGGCTCCTGAAAGGCGCTGTTGTATTCTATTAGAAGGTATAATCCGAATTGAATACACCTTTTTACGGTGAGATTCTTTTATAATGAAAATTCTTCCTATCGCCTCGATTGTACTCTTGATCACTGTATCTCTGGCTGGTTGTCAGAGCGGTGTAGCCCCAACTGCTATTTTTACGGTTCCATTCGAACCGCGCTCATCCGACACTCCTCTTTCGATAACCATTGAAGCGAGCAGGTTAACAGCGACGCCAACGCTGGTCGCCGCGCCCCAAGTGCCCCCCTCGTCTCCTTCTAAAACGGCTATAACACCCCAGGCAGCTCTGGCACATGCTTCACCAACGATAACTGTATCGGAGACTTTTCCCTCGCTGACTGTAGTTACATCAGTGACATTTACTCCTACTGCGCAACACGAACCCCCTTCAACAGCGACCCCCTTTGACTCAGACACATCCCCTTATCGTTTTCACCTGGGTTGGAGGTGGAAACCTGCTGAAAGTGATTTATTGCCGAGATTTGTTGCTGCGAATGATGGCTCCATTTATGTCACAGATACGAAAGGAGTTCTGTATCGTTTGTCTTCAAATGGAGATGTGCTTTGGCAGCAACAAATCAGCTTTGCCGGCGCAACCCCTGCCGCGCTTAGCGCTGATGGTTTTCGGATTTATATAGTTGGGAATCCGAATACATTGTTTTCCCTTAATACCGAAGCTGAAATCCAATGGGAATATACCCTTCAACAAACGACAAGCGAACCGCCGAAGGTAGCGCCGTGGGGCGACATCTATGTTACAGGGATTAGCTCCGGAGAGGTCACCCGTATATCACCCTCAGGAAATAAATTGCCGTTTGAATTGGAAGCGATCATGGCTGAGCCAGTATCCTTAGAGGGATGGGTCTTTACGCCTGAGAAAAGGATTTTGATTGTCGAATCATCTATGCTCAAATTCTATCAGCCGGATGGCAGGCTGGTTGATTCGTGCGCCATTCCGCAGGTGCTTCTGGCCGGCGGGCCGATTGTGGATAAGTCTGGCAATTTTTACTCTGTTTCGTCCAGAGGTGAGTTGATCGCCTGGGATGGCGCATGTCAGGAACGTTGGCGTTTCACGCCAGAAACGCCAGACGTTGTTGCTTCATCTGGGGCCGCTGGGTATCCAATAATTATTCGTCAGGATGGCATAATTGTTTTTATGGGCGTAGACAATTGGGTCAATGCACTAAATAGCGAGGGGAAATTAATCTGGCAGACGAAAGCCGATGAGACTCTTCGCTTTTTGGCCGCAGGAAAGCGGGGGGATGTATTTGCGACCACTGTGACCGGTTCACTGCGGGTTTACAATAAAAAGGGAGAACAAAGCTGGTTGGAAGAAGCGCCGATTTTGGAAATATCCACACCGATGGTGATGACGGCAGACGGTGGGGTAGCCTTTGTTTGGAAGGGGGAATTATGGGTGATCTCTCTATGGGTTGTTGATTCATAGAGGTTAATCGCTTATACACAGTGAATAAGACTATAATACAATCCATATGGATCTGTTTTCCCATGCCATGCAAGAACGGATGAAAAGCGAAGCGCCATTGGCCGCTCGAATGCGACCGCGCACGCTGGATGAGTTTATTGGCCAAGAACATATCGTAGGACCGGGTAAGCTGCTGCGCCGCGCCATTGAAGCTGATCGTCTCTTTTCTTCGATCATTTTATGGGGTCCGCCCGGCTCGGGGAAAACTACGCTGGCGATGGTCATTGCAAACCAGACGAAAAGCCGCTTTGAAACATTGTCAGCGGTGCTGGCTGGCAAAGCAGATCTAAAAGAGGTCATTGATCACGCTATCGAACGGCGTAAACTGTATAATCAGCGTACGATTCTGTTCGTGGATGAAGTGCATCGCTGGAACCGGGCGCAGCAAGATGCGCTATTACCGCATGTGGAGAATGGCACCATCACGCTGATTGGGGCGACAACGGAGAATCCTTATTTTGAGGTCATCGGAGCGCTGGTTTCGCGATCCAGGATTTTTCAACTTTACCCTTTGCGAGATGAAGATATCCGCAAGGTGCTACATGCAGCGATCAATGACCCCGAACGCGGCTATGGTAAACGCGCGATTCAAGTGGACGAGGATGCAATGGAGCATCTGATCCGCGTGGCAGGTGGAGACGCTCGCAACGCGCTCAATGCCCTTGAATTGGCGGTTGAGAGCACTTTGGAAGATGAGCGCGGCGTTATTCACATCACGCTACAGGTGGCGCAAGAATCGATCCAACGACGGGCTGTGTTATATGATAAAGATGGGGACGCGCATTATGATACCATTTCGGCTTTTATCAAATCGGTGCGCGGCTCTGATCCTGATGCCGCGCTTTATTGGCTGGCAAAAATGTTATACGCTGGCGAAGATCCGCGTTTTATTTTGAGGCGGCTTATCATATTGGCGGGAGAGGATATTGGTTTGGGCGATCCACTTGGGTTAGTGATAGCCAACGCAGCCGCCCAAGCGTTTGATTATGTTGGCCTTCCAGAAGGTATTTATCCCATTGTTGAAGCCACGTTGTATCTCGCTACTGCGCCCAAATCTAACTCTGCCGGAGCTTATTTCAAAGCTTTCCAACTGATTGAACAACAAGGTGTTGGGGGTGTGCCACGCCATTTGCAGGACGCTAACCGAGACGCTCAGGCGCTGGGACATGGCCAGGGTTATCAATACCCACATGAAGCTCCGGATCACTTTTTGCCGCAGCAATATTTGCCCAAAGAGCTGCTCGGTACATACTTTTACCAACCTTCAATGCAGGGGTATGAGGCGCAAGTGGTCGAACGGTTGGAACGATGGCGAAAGGCGCAGCGCGAGGCGTTAGGGGTGACAAGGGCGGAAACTTTACCTGCGCTCTCTCAGGAAGAAATCGAACATATTAAAAGCAAGCATAAACCTGGGGTATAAAATCGTTTGAGAAAGGCAAATTCTTTCTATTGCCTTACCGTCCGTTTGCGGTCGTAGGGCAATATTTGTTGAGCGATAGAGAGTGAGAAAAGTATGCCGATTGTGTTGCTAATCCGTCACGGAGAAAACGATTATATTAAGAAAGGTCGCCTGGCTGGACGCTTGCCAGGCGTGCATCTCAACCAGAATGGACGTCAACAAGCTCAGGCGCTCGCAGAGCGACTGGCAGGCGCGCCGATCAAAGCCATTTATAGCAGCCCGCTAGAGCGGACGATCGAGACTGCTCAACCGCTGGCGCAGACGTTGGGTCTTGAGATCATCCCTCGCCCAGGGCTGATCGAGGTGGATTTCGGGGAGTGGCAAAATCAAAAACTCAAGGGATTAGGCCGTACGAAGCAGTGGAAGGTTGTGCAATGGACGCCTTCAAGGATGCGTTTCCCCGGTGGTGAGACATTTGCCGAGGCGCAGTTTCGCATCTGTCGGGAATTGGATGACTTGGCGAGCATGCATGAAGCGGAGGATATTTTTGCCTGCGTCACACACTCCGATCCAATTCGATTGGCGGTAGCTTTTTATTTGGGCATGCCTCTGGATTTTTTCCAGCGATTAAGTGTTTCGCCGGCTTCCATCACTGCGTTGATGATGAATGAAACCGGCAACCGGTTGTTGACATTGAATTATGATCTTTCTTTTACTTTGCCCAAATCGTGATTCTGGTATACTTGCGCATAACTTGGAGTTTCTATGGGTGAAGAAATAGATCTGCAACCTGTATCCCACATTACTACAGACGCAATCGGTCAACCAGGAAAGAGGGTCTTTTACATTCAAGCCTGGCAGGCTACGCGTACAATCACATTAATCGTCGAGAAAATTCAGGTGCAGTCTCTGGCGGTTGGATTTGAGCAATTTTTAGCCGAGTTACATCAACGCTATCCGAATTTACCGGAAGCCTCTGGAGATTACGAAGAGGAACAGATGCATATCCAACCCCCAGTAGATCCTATGTTCCGAGTTGGCGAACTGGGACTGGGGTATGATATGGAGAACGATTTAATCGTTTTGGTCGCCCGCGAGTTGGTTGGCGAGGATGAAAACCCGGAAGACGCCCGAACAGTGCGCTTTTGGTGTACGCGAGCTCAGATGCGAGCCATGTGTCGTTGGGGTATGGAACTTGCCTCGCGCGGTCGTCCGCTTTGCCCTCAGTGCGGCGAGCCAATGGATCCAGAAGGCCATTTCTGTCCAAAGAAGAATGGTCACAAACACTGACCCCCTGAAGATCTTAAGTCTGGGCGAAATTTCGATTCGAGGCGAGTTTTTGTGGGGTTCTAATTACACTTTCCTGTCGGAGGTGAGGCTTGCCGACGAGCAGCTTTTGGCTGTCTATAAGCCAACCAAGGGCGAGCGTCCGCTCTGGGATTTTCCAGCGAACACGCTGGCAAAGAGAGAGGTGGCAGCTTATCATGTCAGCCAGGCGTTGGGCTGGGAGTTGGTGCCGCCCACGGTATATCGCAAACAAGGACCTCTCGGAGCGGGCTCATTGCAGCTTTACGTTGAGCATGACCCTGAGTATCACTATTTTGTATTTAGTTCGGCTGACCGTCAACGATTGCGTCCTGTAGTGATCTTCGATATATTGATCAACAACGCGGATCGTAAGGGGAGTCATATTTTGCGAGATGCGAACGATCGCCTGTGGTTGATTGATCATGGGGTATGTTTTCACGTTGAGGACAAACTCCGCACGGTGATTTGGGACTTTGTGGGTGAGCAAATCCCTGAAGCGCTATGCGCAGATGTGACCAGGTTCTTAGAAGCTTTGAAGCCAACGAAGAACGGCCCCTCAGAGCTAACCCAATGTCTATCCGCTTATTTAAGTCGTGGCGAGATTCGAGCTTTGGCAATGCGCGCTGAACGATTAATCTCCAGCGGCAGATTCCCCCCGCCAGATCCCTATCGTCGGGTCTTTCCATGGCCTCAGGTTTAGTCCGTTTTATCAACCATTTGGAGGAGAAGATGAAAACTTTTCGTTTGGCCTTCCTGGGTTTTGGCAATGTAGGTAGAGCGTTGGCTCAGTTGTTTTTGGATAAACAGGCAGAGTTGCGGGACAAACATCAGATCGAATTTGTGGTTACGGGGATCGCTACAGGCCATCATGGCGCAGCGATAAACCCGGAGGGGCTGGACATCGAAGCAGCTTTGGTCGCAGCTAAATCCAGGCAGGATTTATCCGTCTTTTCGAAAGTCGCTTTACCACAAAATGAAGTGGATTTTGCTCGCCGCTGTGGGGCAGATGTATTATTCGAAAGTATTCCGGTGAACTACCGATCTGGTCAGCCTGCGTTAGACGCGCTAAGAGCATCTTTGGAGCAGGGGATGCATGTGATTACCGCTAATAAAGGACCGGTAATCCACGGTTATGAAGAATTGAACCGTTTGGCGGCTGATCGAGGTAAAAAGTTCTTTTTCGAAGCCACCGTAATGGATGGCGCCCCGATCTTCTCCCTTTTTCGGGAGGCATTGCCTGGCGCGAATTTAAAATCGTTCTGCGGTGTGCTTAATTCCACCACCAACATGATTTTATCCTTAATGGAATATGGCAATACCTTTGAACAAGCTGTGGCGCACTGTCAGGAGATTGGCATTGCAGAAACAAACCCAGATGGAGATATTGACGGTTGGGACGCAGCGATCAAGACGGCGCTCCTGGTGACAGTATTGATGGGCTATCCTATAAAGCCAGATCAAGTGGATCGCACCGGCATCCGCAAGATCACATTACAAGAAGTTTTAATGGCTGAACAATCCTGCAAGCGATGGAAGTTGATTTGCAAGGCAGAGCGACAGGGCGATCAGGTTTTTGCTTCGGTGAAGCCGGAATTGGTTACCCCAGATATGCCCGTCTATCATGTTGAGGGCACAAGTAGTTATATCCAATTTGAAACCGATGTATTGGGGCAGCTTTCGATAATGGAATCAGATCCCGGACCTCACACTACGGCTTATGGTATGTTTGCAGATTTTCTCAATGCTGTCAGGAGCTGATGGGAGGCATATTTCCATTGCGTAGAATTTCATAAGCCTGAATGGGCTCGGCTTGATCCTTATAAACTAACGCCCCTAATGGTCGCACCGCAAATGGGGAGCTTTCACTCGTACTGATCGCTTGATAAGTGGGATAGCCAATGAAGATACGATTGGGCCGGGCTAATGCTTCTAACCCCCAGGCGATGTTCACCGGATAGCCGATGACGCTGAACTCTGCGTATTCTTCGCTGCCGAGATAACCAGCCATGGCCGGACCGGTGTTAATGCCAATTCCGATTTGGATAGGTTCACCCAGCTCTTTGCTCAGTTGATCTACTCGATCCAGGATCTCTAACGCGGTCTCGATGGCGCGTTTTTCTGGATCTGGCGGCTGATGTGGCAGGCCGAACACAGCCATGAGCCCATCACCTAAATATTTCCCCATCAGACCATTGTGGTCGAAGATGATCTGGCTCATCTCTTTATAGTATTGGTTTAATATTTTTCCAAAGCGGCGCGCGCCAACCCGCTCAGCCAGCCGAGTGGATTGGCAGATATCTGCGGTGAGAATAGTGATCCTATGCTCTTCAATGGGTGGGAGAGTTCCCGTAGTCAAATATTCTTGTAACAGATATTCGGCCTCTTGGGGGGAGAGGAAACGGTGCAGCAGGTTGGCAACTTTTTCCTGGCGACGGACGTTTTCTAACAGGCGCATACGTTGAATAGTCAGTGCTGCTTGATGTCCGATTGCGACAGCTAGTTGCAAATCGCGCTTCTCAAAGGGGCGCGAGCGAGGGCGATTCTTGAAAACATAAATCAGCCCTAACATCTCATCACCGGTCATAATCGGTACACACATGGCAGCGTGGATATTCAACAAAGCAGCGCTCTTCCCTACGTTCGGATCCGTTGATGCATCCTGAATGATGACTGCTGAACGTTGTTGAATTGCTTGTTGAGCGATAGAACGGGCAAAGCCTAATTCGGCCAGGCGATCAATTTGCTCAACCAACAGGACCTCGCAACGATCGGCGCCCATGGAAACACGCATCATGTTGGATACTGTCTGCAAAGCGGTGTTTAGATCCAAGATTGTGTTAAGCCGGGAAGCCACCTCGGAAAGCAGCACAGCGTGTTGATCCAGAGACTCAAGGACAAGGTCGCGGGTAAGAGATTGTGTGTTGGGTAAACGGGCAGATGGCTGGATCGGCAGGCTTTCATCGTAATACACCAGCTCAATCAGATGCTGCCCAATGCGAATGATATCGTTGGGGACAAGAGGGCGTGGTTCAAGCAACCGCTCGCGATTAACGTAGGTGCCGTTAGTTGATCCGAGATCCTGGATTGTAATCAGGCCTTTATCAGCCTCATAGATTATCTGGGCGTGATAACGCGATGCGGATGGATCTAACACAACGATGTCATTCCCCGACATTCGGCCGATCGTGTTGGTGCCCGGATGCAGGGTGTATTGTCTGGGTTCTCCCCCTGGCGAACGGATCGTTAAAGTCCACATATTGTGAAAACTGAGCTAGATGCCAATACGTACACCATTGCCAATGAATTTGTCGAAATCGGCCAAATACAGCGTCGTTGGCTGAAATAATATTACCATAAGCTTTTGATCCAATCAATTGGTAAATGTTATGATTAGCTGCCTGATGCAGGATATCAATTATTTGTCCATAAAATCAAAGACGCGCTGGCGCGCGTCTGGTGAATGAAGATAAAGACATGTGTAGAGTCTATTTATTGAGTATCGGCATTTGGTAGCGATTGACTATCGGATGAAGCTTCCTCGGGGGGCTGATTTTCGTCGGTGGTTTGGGCAGACGAAGGCGATGGTTCGTTTGCCACTGGTCGGTTTGCCTCAGTGATTACGCTGCCTGCGGTAGAGGGCTCCTCGCTTGAGATGTGGTGGGTCGGTGTGCCTTCGCTGGGTTCGACGTTTTCCATCGCCCATGAGATTTGGCGTTCAAGCGGGACCTGACGCATGCTCAGAGCCACTCGTTTTCGCTCAGCGTTCACTTCTAAAACCTTTAGCAACACCCGATCGCCGGGTTTGACTGCGCTTTGCGGGTTTTGCGAAGATGAATATCCTATCTGGCTGGTGTGGATCAGACCTTCGACGCCAACCGGCAGTTTGACAAACGCGCCGAAATCTACCAGCCGAGTGATAATGCCCTCAACATATTCGCCCGCTTTGAGTTCCTCGTTGATCGTTTGCCATGGCCCAGGCAAGAGCGCTTTGCGGCTCAGACTGACGCGCTGGCGTTCAATATCCACATCCAAAACCTTTACTTCGATCTCGTCCCCGATATTTACCAGATCAGCCGGGCGGGCTTTTTTCCATGAGAGTTGAGAAATATGTACCA
>DYGV01000166.1 GCA_020724505.1 Anaerolinea thermophila | reverse complement strand
CCGGTGTTTTTTAATGTATATTCGAGCCGCATCTTTGAGCCGGATAAGATCACTCTCTTGCGTTCGTTGGCGCTGGTGGTGTTGGCCGCCTGGGTGGTCAAGCTGGTTGAAGAGGGCGGTCTGCGCTGGGAGGTTGTTTCGTCCGAGGGGACCGGAATTCGATGGCGGCTGAGTGAGCTCGTGCGCGCGCCATTGATCGGCTTGGTCTTTGCGCTGGCGGTGGTTTATCTATTGGCGACTATATTTTCGGTGACGCCCTATACCAGTTTCTGGGGCTCGTATCAACGTTTACAGGGTAGCTATACAACCTTATCGTATCTAGTTCTGTTCGCGGCGCTGGCCGCCAATCTGCGCCATCGAGCGCAGGTGGAGCGTCTGATCCTTGCGGTAATCTTATCCAGTTTACCGGTGAGTCTCTATGGGATTTTGCAGCGTTATCGGGCGGATCCTATCCCCTGGGGTGGTGATGTCACCGTCCGCATCGCGGCCAACATGGGCAACTCGATTTTCGTTGCAGCTTATTTGGTGATGGTCTTTCCGCTCACTGCGATGCGTCTCGTCGAATCCTTTGAGGCATTGCTAAAGGACCGCGGCTTGGCGTTAGCTAATTTTGCCCGTGCCACCGGATTCACATTTATTGCTGCTTTGCAAGTGACAGCCCTGTATTTCAGCGGCAGCCGCGGCCCCTGGTTGGGCTGGGGGGCAAGCCTGGTATTGCTGTGGCTAGGTCTTTCTTTGGTTTGGCGCAAGCGTTGGATGACGATAGCCGGCGTGGCGATAGCGCTTGCGGCGGGCGCTTTCTTAGTAACGCTCAATATCCCCAATGGACCCTTAGAGAGCCTGCGCAACCGGCCGGAGTTCGGTCGCCTGGGTCAGCTCTTAGATGCAGAAAGCCGCACCGGTAGGGTGCGAACACTCATCTGGCAAGGAGCAGCGGAATTGGTGCAGCCGCATGAGCCTTTGGAATACCCAGATGGGCGTAAGGATCCCTTCAATTTTCTTCGACCGTTGATCGGGTATGGACCGGAAAGTATGTATGTGGCTTACAACCGTTTTTATCAGCCGGAGTTGACCCAGGTCGAAAAGCGTAACGCTTCTCCTGACCGCTCTCACAATGAAACCTGGGATTCATTGGTGATTACCGGTCTGCTCGGCTTAATCGTTTATTTGGCTTTGTTTGGAGCGGTGATTTATTATGGCCTGAAATGGTTGGGGTTGGTGAACAGCGCGGCGCAGCGGAATTTTTTCCTGGCGTTGTACCTGGGCGGAGGTATCCTGGCGACGGCAGTTTTCTGGGCGTGGAAAGGCGTAGCCTATTTGGGCGTGGCGTTGTCGTTTGGCATGATCTTTGGGGTATTGGTCCATTTGATTTTCGCCGCTTTAACCACTCGCCCTCTTAGCGAAACCGCCGGAGATGATCGGTTGCGCGCTTATCTATTGCTGGGTCTGGTGGCTGCGGTTACCGCGCACTATGTCGAGATCAATTTCGGCATTGCCATCGCTGCCACGCGAACTTATTTCTGGATCTATTCTGCGTTGATTTTACTGGTCGGGTGGATTTTACCTCGCCAGGGGGAATATCACTTAACGCATGAAACGAGCGCTGGGCGAAGTGAATTTTCTCCTTTAAAAGCAATTGTACCGACTGGAGTGCAGATGGGTCACCCGGCCGAAACCCGCGGTGGATCAAGCAGCACTACGGCGCGTAGAAAGCAAAGGAGGGCGAGCGCGCGCCCGGCGGCACAAGGCCACACCATGCCCGAATGGTTACGCTGGTCGTTGTTCGCCTCTACGCTGATTGCAGTGCTGTTGATGACCCTGGGATTTGAGTTTATCTCAAACGCCAGCCGCAGCCCCAACGCGCTAACGCTGATCGGAAACTCGCTCACCAGTCTATCGAATGGCGGTTCATCGTTCGGCTTGATCGCCTTGTTGTTCACCACCTGGTTGATCGGTGGCGTTTTATTGGTCTCGGAGTATTTCCGGGAAACCCAGATTGGGTCAAATCTCCCCACTGAGCGCTCTACGGATGGCTCCGCTTTGCTGAAAATGGTTGCAACAACGATGGCTGTCTCGGCGACGCTGGCTTTTTTGTTCTGGCTGTGGCATGCAGAGGGGTTGGCGGCGCTCAATCGCGTCAACGCGGATACCATCGCTCTTGTCCTGGCACAGGTGAGGCGCTCTGAACAAATCCTCACTCGCTACTACGTGTATTTATTCATCTTGCTTTTGGGGTTGGCTGGTTTATTGCGCAGAGGAGAGGCATCAGCCCGCTATCGCTGGCCGAGCGCGAGCCCGGCAATTGCCGCGGGCCTATTGTTGCTGGTGATGGTTTTATCCTCTGCAACCAATTTAAGGGTGATCCAGGCGGATATTGCCTTCAAGACCGGAGAGGTTTTTGCGCATCCTGGAAGCTGGCCGGTGGCAATCGAAATCTACAATCGTGCCCGCGATTTAGCGCCTAACGAGGATTACTATGATCTGTTCCTCGGACGCGCTTATCTTGAACATGCGAAGACCATTCAGGATGAGCAAGAACGTGAGCGGCTGATCGCCGCTGCCGCTGAAGATCTGAAAGAAGCGCAACGCATCAACCCGCTCAACACGGACCACACGGCAAATCTGGCGCGTTTATACAGCCTGTGGTGTACATTTTCCAACGACCCGATAGAACAAGCCACGCGGGCCAGCCTGGCGGATGAGTATTTTGCTAAAGCGGTATCGCTCAGCCCGAAGAACGCTCGTCTTTGGGATGAATGGGCGGCGCACACGATGAATAATCTCAACGACCCGCAAACCGCCTACCAACGCTTGCAACAGGCGTTGGAGATAGACCCGTATTATGATTGGACTTATGGTTTGATTGGCGATTATTATGGACGATTTATTAGCAAAGCCCCCAATGCTACCGCTGAGGAAAAAGAAAAGGCATTAATCCAGGCGGCGGAATATTACACCAAGGCTTTAAGCCTGGCTGAGCCGGATAATCTCAGTTTAAGCTATGGATATCTGGTTTCGTACGCTGGGGTAGTGACGCAATTGGGAAATTTGCCGCAGGCTATTCTGGCTTACGAACGGGCGGTACAGTTATGGCCAGATAACCCCGATCGCTGGCGGATAGAGGCAGCATTGGCGCAATTGTACGCACAGCTTGGCGATCTGCGAACTGCTTTGCAATATGCGCAAAGCGCCCTGGCGCTCACTCCACAGGATCAACGCGCCTCGGTGGAGGAGCTTATTCGCCAATATGGCGGACAACCCTAGTTAAGATAACAAGCGAGCGCAAATTGGCTGTCTTTGCGACTGCATTGATTCTCAATCTCCTGTTCATCCCGTTCATAAGCCGGATAAGCTTACGCCTCGGCCGCGTTGCTCAGCCACGACCCGATCGGTGGCATCGCCGCCCAACTCCTACTCTGGGGGGAGTGGGCATCTTTTCTGCCTTTGCGTTGACGCTGTCGTTGAGTCGGCTTCTCCCCAATGGGGAAAATGTGGGATCGAACTGGGGTTTTCTCATCGGCGCAGTGATGATGTTCCTGCTCGGTTTATACGATGAATTTCGCCCGCTATCGCCTAGTGCCAAACTGGTAGGTCAGATCCTGGCCGCCTCGGTAGTTATCTTATTAGGTTACACCAGTGAATTTTTTACCCCCAAAATCGCTAACACCCTGATCGCCCAAATCCCCAACATCTTGCTGACTTTTGTATGGTTAGTGGGCATCACCAATGCTATCAACCTGTTGGATAATATGGATGGGCTGGCAGGGGGGATTGCCTTTATAACTGCCGGGGTGTTGAGTTATTTTTTCTGGCGTACGGGCGATCATGGCCTTCTTGTCATTACATTGGCTCTGGCTGGCAGCGTCTTGGGTTTTTTAGTGTTCAATTTCCCGCCGGCGCGCATTTTTATGGGTGATAGCGGCAGCTTGTTTCTAGGTTTCACCCTGGCGACCCTGGCGATTGTCCATCAAAAGCAGCAGGCGTCTGATGTACTGGCGGTGCTGGGTGTACCTACTTTGCTATTTATGCTCCCCATCCTTGATACAGCCCTGGTGACCTTCACTCGCTTGTTGCGCGGCCAATCTCCTGCGCAAGGCGGGCGCGACCACACCTCTCATCGTCTGATTGCCTTTGGCTTGAGCGAACGGCAGGCGCTATTTGTATTGTACGGCGCGGCTTTGCTATCTGCGACGATGGCTGCAATCATTGAATCGATGAATTATTGGCTGAGCTTGGCGGTTGTTCCGTTTTTATTAGTGGCAATGGCGTTATTAGCCGCTTATCTGGGTGGGGTGAAAGTGGTCAGCGCGCCGGAAGTTTCTCGCCAAAGAGAGGCAATTGCTCGCTTGATGGTTGAACTGACTTACCGCGTTCGGGTGTTGGAAGTGCTGTTGGATTTCATCTTGATTGCTCTGGCTTATTATCTGGCTTTTTTGGTGCGTTTTGGCTTGGTCTTCAATGAAGCGCGTCTGGAACTTTATCTACAAACCTTGCCATTGGCGTTGGGCGGTGGCTACTTGTCTTTTTATGTCTTTGGCGTTTATCGCGGTGTGTGGCGCTATATCAGCTTTGACGATTTGCTGCGCTTCGTGCAGGCGGCACTAGGCAGCGCTGCATTGCTGGCGGCTTCCATTTTTATTCTGCATTCAACCGACCTGGCGCCATGGCAAGGGGATTTTTCTAATCTTATCCTGGCATTATTTGCCTTATTCCTCTTTCTGGGGTTGGCGGTTTCGCGTTCATCTTTTCGACTGCTGGATCGGTTGGCATTTCAACGCCCTCGGCAGGATGAATCACCCGTATTGATCTACGACGCCGGCGATGCTGGCGAACTGGCTTTGCGTTGGATCCAGGCAAACCCGTTGTTGAATTATCGCCCCGTGGGTTTCATTGACGACGATCCATTGAAAACGGGACGCCAGATCCATGGCATCGAAATCCTGGGGACGACGCAGGAATTGCCGCATATCTTAAAACGACGCCCCATTGCCGGAGTGATCCTGGCGAATTCTGCTATAGATTCAGAACATTGTCAGGATATACTGAAAATCTGTCGTCAACATGGTTGTTGGGTGCGCAGCCTGCGCATGGAGTTTGAATTATTGGATTGAAACAATTAATGCGCCAGCTAAGAGATTTGATGGTTTTTGGCAAAATTGCTGGTGGTACAATCTGGCAACCCCACCAATCAACCAGAAGGGAATTACATCCATGGCCAAGAAATGGCATATCGCTGCCCCCCTATACTTTAAGTTATTCGGTTTATTCATTCTTCTTCTCTTGCTAACCGGTGTCTCGACCTCCAGGAGTCTGGGTCAACCTGGCTCGGATGGCCCGATGTTGCGATTGCGGTGGGGTGAGTTCGACCCCGTTGTAGATAGCCCACCGTTGACGCCTGCCGCTCTGCAGAGCGATCTCGAACCGGATCATCCCGGTTTGCGCCTGGTTCAATTCCCAGCCCCTATCGAAGATGCCTGGTACCAGGCGATGTTGGACTCCGGATTGTTCGTGGTTTCATATATCCCGGATTACGCTTATCTGGTATGGGGCGACTTAGCGGCAGTGGAACGATTGGCAAAGGCTGCCCCGCTGCGCTGGCAGGGGGATTATTTACCGGCGTATGCCTTGCACCCGACGCTGCTCGATGCCGCTTTGGGCGTTGGGGAGATCCGGCCAGAGGACAAACCCATTGAAAGCGTTCAAGTCAACGTTCAGATCGTGGACCTGCCTGCTGTCCAGGCCACGCAACAGGCGATCTTGGCAGATGCTGTGTTGCTTCAGCCGCCGTATCATCTTTTGACTTATCGAAACCTGAGCATCCAAATTGCCACGCGACGGCTCACCTGGCTGGCGAGTCTACCCGGCGTGGTTGACGTATCTCCGCGCCCGGAGTTTAAGCTATTGGACGAGCGTCAGGGGCAAATCATGGCCGGCAACCTCAATGCGGGGGGAACAGCGCCCAGCGCGCCGGGCTACTTGAGCTGGTTGATCGGCAAGGGTTTCTCTAATGACCCTAATAACTATCCAATTGTGGATGTCACCGATGATGGCATTGACAATGGCAGCGCGACGCCCATCCATGCAGATTTTTTTCGCCTGGGGACGATCAGTCAGGGCGACCGACTGGTATATAACTATAATTGGACTTCCGATCCCAGCGCGGATGGCGGCGGCGGGCATGGCAACTTGAACGCCGCGGTTGTAGTTGGGTACAACACCTCATCCGGCAATACATATCGCGACCCGCTCGGTTACCAACGCGGCCTGGGCATCAACCCCTTTGGGCGCGTGGCCGGTTCGAAGGTATTTAAAAACAGCGGGTCTTGGGATTTTTACGATTCATACTCTACACTCATTGGCAATTCCTATAACCTTGGAGCGCGCATCAGCACGAATTCGTGGGGTGGCAGCACGTATGGCGATTATGTTCAGGATGATCAGGCTTATGACGCTCTGGTGCGCGACGCAGCACCTTCAATCGCTGGCAATCAACCGATCACCATTTTGTTCGCTGCCGGCAATGATGGCCCCTCACCAAATACGACGGGTTCGCCCGGCAACGCCAAGAATGTGATCACCGTAGGCGCTTCGGAGAATTACCGCACGCCTTTCGAGTCATTTTCGTACGATCCATGCGGGAACTCTACCAGCGGAGCGGATAACGCCCAGGATATCGCTTCTTTTTCTAGCCGCGGCCCTACGGATGACCAACGCATCAAGCCCGACATTGTCGCGCCGGGGACGATGATCCTGGGGGCGGCTTCGCAATCCCCTGTCTATAACGGCAACGGTGTGTGTATTCAGTTTTATCCTTCCAGTCAATCGTTATATGCTGCATCGAGTGGCACCAGCCATTCCACGCCAGCCGTCGCTGGCGCCGCCTCGCTACTGGATTATTACTACCGCGCCAACTTTGGCGGGCAATCGCCCAGCCCGGCGATGGTGAAAGCTTACCTGGTGAACTCTGCCCGTTACCTGACCGGATCGGGCGCGAACGACACCTTGCCTTCCCCCAACCAGGGCTTTGGACGGGTGGATTTAGGCCGCGCGTTTGATCAGACGCCGCGCTTCCTGGTAGATCAAACCACAACTTTCGCCTCCACCGGTCAGGTATATGAGTTTAACGGGGCAATCGTAGATTCTCAAAAGCCGTTGCGCGTCACGCTAGCCTGGACGGACGCCCCTGGTCCCACCACTGGCAATGCCTATGTCAACAACCTGGATCTGGAGGTGATCGTTAACGGTCAGACCTATCGAGGCAACGTCTTCTCCGGCGCAAACTCAATCAGCGGCGGCGTTGCAGATGTGCGCAACAACATGGAGAGCGTTTTCCTGCCAGCCGGCGTCAGCGGTTCGGTGACTGTGCGGGTGCGAGCCTTCAATATCGCCGGAGATGGCGTGCCAGGGAACGGCGATCCGACGGATCAAGATTTCGCACTGGTAGTGTACAACGCCAGCAATCTAGTTGGGATGTTACAGGGAATTGTGCGCACAGCTTCAGGTAACAACCCAATTCCCGGCGCAACGGTGGAGGCTAAAAACCCGGATGGGATCACTTATCGCACAACAACCGCGTTCGATGGCTCGTATAGCCTTCAGCTTGGAGTCAACACCTACACCGTAAGCGTTTGGAAATTCGGCTACCTTATGCAGACGGTCAGCGGCGTAAACATTCAAAATAACCAGACGACCACGCGTGATTTCCTGCTTTCCAGCGCGCCGATTTATACGTTATCGGGATGTATCACCGATCAGGCGACCGGGCAGGGATTGGCGGCGACGGTGCAGGCGTTTAGCCCGCTGGGCGACCTGGCAGCTCAAACGCAAACCAGCCTGGCGGATTCTTGCTACCAATTGAACCTATCTCAAGGAAACTATACACTGCGCGTTGAAAGCCGATTGCATCAAACCCAAGAGGTCGCGCAGACCCTTAGTGCAAACACGGTACGGAATTTTGCCCTGGTTGCAACAACGACCGATGGTCTGCTGCTCGGACGCGTGCTCTCTTCCTCTGGCGCAGAGGTGGGTTCGGCGTCGGTGCTTATCACGCCTGGCAACTATCAACCCGTTGTCGGCAGCGATGGCTCATTCGAGATCCAATTGCCCCATGGCGCTTACTCTGCCACCGTATCTGCCCCGAACTATACATCCATCGCCGAGACGGTGACTATCCCACAAAGCAACCTGGTCGAACGAGATTTTATTCTGCCTTCGCCGGTTTTAAATGTCAGCGTTCCAACGCAAACCTGGTACACATTACCCGTCGGAGGACAACTCGATCTGTCAGTGCAACTGGAAAACGCCGGCAGCTTTCCGGTGGATTTCAAACTCTATGAGAGCGACGGACGTCCGATCAGCGGCGGACCAGATTTGGCCGGTTATATCTTTCTGGATAGTCGCACGACTTCAGGCGCAACCTACAGTTGGATTGACGCA
>DYGV01000165.1 GCA_020724505.1 Anaerolinea thermophila | reverse complement strand
CCTCGCCATAGACGAACAAGGCCAAATGATTGGCTGCGGACAAATCAAGCGGCATTTCGACAGCTCTCGCGAACTGGCTTCGATCGCCGTTGTTCTTGGCTGGCGAGGGCGAGGCGTCGCCACCGCAATTATTCAAGAACTAATACGTAAAGAGAACGGCATACTTTATCTGACGTGCAGAACGGGTTTAACGCCATTTTATCAACGCTTCGGATTTGAACCCGCTAAGTACACGGAACTTCCCCCTTATTTCCGGCGCATTTACCACCTTAGCGGTGTGCTGCAACGAGCGAAGTGGGCGCCAGCCGAGGGATTGGCAATCCTAATCCGGCGCGGCGTTTCGTCTAAACCTGAATTCTAATTTCGTATCTGATCTTGAATGGCAAGCGGCTTGCGTGTAAACGCGCCTTCTTTCGGTGGCACCAGGCTCATAGCATATTCCGCCAGGGCAGTGATGGTCAGGCTGGGGTTAATTCCCGGATTAGCCGGCATAATTGAACCATCTACAACATACAGCCCTGGATAATTGTGCACTTGACAGTCCAGCCCGATTACCCCTTCCTGATCGTTTCGGCCAAATGGGCAGCCACCCAGAATATGCGCCGTCATGGGGATATTCAGCAGACCTTCGTTAACTGTCCCAGCAGGGATGCCATTCGTTTTCTCCGCAAAACGACGAGTGACCTGATGCCCAATAGGAATTTTGCTGGGTATTTTATGCTCCGAGTCCACCTCAGTGGTCAGGTCTTTCCGAAACAAGGACCACAGGCTGCGGCCCAACTTCATACGGATGCGATTGTCCTCAGTTTGCATCACGAGTAGAATAGTGGTGCGCTGCGCCCACCCCGGTAGGATATGCGTTCTGAGAAAATCCATCGGTTTTCGAAGGATCATCACCAGGGTATGCAGAAACCGAGAGGCTGTGTTTCCGTTCGTCTCTAACAATGGGCTGGCTAAAAAGCGCATCAGCGAAGAACCGGCTGGATAGCGCACCGGCTCGATAGCGGTGATTTCGTCCGCGTAGATAATCGAAGTAATAGCAATACCTTTAGAATAGTCCACTTTCTTGTCTCGCGCGCAGGAACCAAGTAAAGCCTCGCTGTTCGTACGCACCATATCGCCCAGCCTGGGGGAAAGCTTCTTCAGAGATCCGGTAACTTCGCGGCAGCGAAACAGCAACCGCTGAGTACCCAAAGAACCCGCCGCAAAAATCACATTGCGCGCTCGCAGGGCGCGTGCTGGGCGAAAAAACAAAGCCGTGCTAGAGCGATATAGAACCTCGTATCGCGCCCCATCAGGTTGATCCTCAGGCAATGGGCGAACATCGCGCGCTTCGCTTTCAGCCATAATCTCCGCGCCCCATTTTTCGGCAAAGTACAAATAGTTCTTTACCAGGGTGTTTTTAGCGTTATGACGACAACCGACCATACACGCGCCGCATTGAATACAACTTCTCCGGCTGGGGCCTTCTCCGCCGAAATATGGATCGGGCGTTTCAACACCCTCTTTGCCCGGTTCGCCAAAATATACGCCCACGGTCGTAGGGTGAAAAGTCTGTTTGACGCCCAACTCTGCTGCAATCTCATGCAAAACATCATCTGAATGCCATAAACAAGGATTCGTGGTCACGCCTAACATACGGCGGGCGGTATCGTAATGAGGCGCGAGCAGCGTTTTCCAATCGGCAAGATCTTTCCAGGAAGGATTTTCAAACAATTCGTCGGCAGGTTGCATGAGCACGTTCGCATACCCCAGGCTACCACCGCCGACTCCTACGCCGTGCAATACAAACACATCTTTGAATGGGCTGATTTGCAAAATACCAAAACATCGTAACACCGGCAGCCATAAATAGCGAAAGATATTCCAGTTGGAGGTGGCAAAATCCTCGTCTCGGAAACGTTTTCCTTGTTCTAAAACCAGGACTTTGTACCCCTTTTCTGCCAGGCGCATTGCGGAGACGCTGCCGCCAAAGCCAGAGCCAATGATGACAAAATCATAACAGGGGGATTTCGCATCAGCTTCCATGTATCAACTCCGCCAAACTTGCTCGTCGTAGAGTATAAGTATAGATGAAACACCTGCGCCGCGCCGATAGCCACATGCACGATCTATTCAATAAAGTTCACCAAAGCTGTATGACCCCAGAAGATTATACTGGAGATTGACGCGCGCCGTAATAAAGATTATACTAAGATTAACTGGTCAGACCACTTACCTGAGAAAAATAAACATGAACTGGAATACGCTGCCAAAACCTGCCGAATATGCCGAAGACCAAATCATTAATGCCATCCTGGAGGGACGCTACCCCATTGGCGCAGTTCTACCTGCGGAACGCGAGCTTGCCACCCGTCTGGGCGTTACTCGACCAACGTTGCGCGAAGCCTTGCAACGGCTGGCGCGCGATGGATGGCTCGAAATCCATCAAGGAAAGCCCACGCGAGTAAGGAATTACTGGTATGAGGGCAGCCTGGGGGTTCTGAGCGCCATTGCCCAGCGACCATGGGCGGCGCCCGAGGATTTTATCGCCAATTTATTGGCGGTGCGCAGGGCGTTAGCGCCTGCCTATACACGTCAGGCAGTTGAACGACAGCCTTCGGCGGTGGTTGAATTACTCGAACCTTACCTCTCTCTGCCTCAAACGAAAAAACTTTCCCCAGATGACAGTGAAGCCGCTTCGAAATACGCCAATTTCGATTGGCATGTGCATCATACCTTGACCGTTTTATCGGGTAATCCCATCTACACTTTGATCTTTAATGGCTTTCGAGAGTTATACCCTCCAATGGCCTTACAGTATTTTCGTTCCACCACCGCCCGCGCCAGTTCACGCTCGTTCTATGCTAGTCTTTCATCCGCAGCACAGGCTGCCAATCCCGATATCGCTGAAGCCGTCACGCGCAGAGCAATGACCGTCAGCATCTCTTTGTGGCGGGCAGCAATGACCGAATTGCGGAACGCAAACCAAACGCCTAAGGAGGGGTAAGATGCGCCGTTGGAATGGTTGGGGAAATCTTCACACCGTTTATCCAGTGCCCAATTCTGCAATGGAATACCTGACCAAGCGCATCGGAGCAGGCTCGCAGATCCCCGATGCGCAGTTAGAAGAAATTCTGGCGCGGCTCCCGGCCTCGCGCCTGACGCCCATGTCATTGGTGAGTCAGGAGCCACAAGAGCGGGTTTTTCACGCACGCGGGCAGAGCCTGCCCGACTGGATCGCTATGCGCTCTGGTAAAATCAACACCTTCCCGGATGGCGTAGCCTATCCCAACGACGAAGAAGATGTGCGCAAATTGCTTGCGTTTGCCAGTAAAAACGAAATCCATGTGATCCCCTATGGCGGCGGCACCAGCGTGGTTGGTCATATCAATCCATTGCCCTCCGCAGCGCCGACCTTAACCATAAACCTATCACGCCTGAATCGGTTGCTAGATCTGGATGAAACCAGCCGACTGGCTACATTTGAAGCAGGCGTCAATGGTCCTCATCTGGAGGCGCAACTGGCTAAGCATGGTTACACCTTGGGGCATTTTCCTCAATCCTTTGAGCTGTCAACCCTGGGCGGCTGGATCGCAGCTCGCTCAAGCGGACAACAATCTTATTACTATGGGCGTATCGAGGATTTATTCGCCAGCGGTCACATCGAGACGCCAAGCGGAGCGCTCGATCTTCCCGCTTTGCCCGCCAGCGCGGCTGGGCCTGACTTACGCCAGGCAATTCTGGGATCAGAAGGGCGGCTTGGTATCCTCACCCAGGCGGTTGTGCGCATTCAACCGCGCCCACCCCTGGAAACGTTTTACGGCGTATTCTTTCACGATTGGGATTCGGGAGTGGAAGCAATGCGTCAAATTGCTCAAGAGCGCGCCCCTATATCTATGGCGCGACTTTCCAACGCCCAGGAGACTGAAACCACACTGGCGTTATCTGGCAAAGAGGCGCTGGTTCAATGGGCAAACCGTGGACTTCGCTTGGCGGGGTATGATTCCAGGCGTTGCCTCTTGATCTTCGGCGTCACCGGAACGCCAGCCGCCTGCGCGCACGCTCGTCGGCATGCGCTGCAGATCATCCGCGCTCACGGAGGGTTGTTCACCGGCCAAGCGATTGGCAATACCTGGCGCAAATCGCGTTTCCTGACCCCTTACTTGCGCAATACCCTCTGGGAGTTAGGCTATGCAGTAGACACCTTAGAAACAGCGCTGCCCTGGGCAAAAGTTCTTTCTGCAGCAGAAAATATCCAGGCTGCTCTGAAAACAGCTCTGGAATCATTTAATGAACGATGCTTAGTCATGGCGCATTTGTCGCACATTTACCCCGATGGCGCCAGCATCTACGTCACCTTCATCTTCCGCCGCAGTGTGGACGCCGAAGAAACGTTGGCGCGCTGGAAGGCGCTCAAGTCCGCCGCCAGTCAGGCGATCCTACAATGCCGCGGCACGATCAGCCATCAACATGGCGTGGGTTTAGATCATGCCGTCTACCTGGAAGCAGAGAAAAGCCCTTTGGGTATCGAGTTGATCCGCCAAATGGCGTACACCGTTGATCCCAGAGGCATCCTGAATCCTGGCAAGCTGTTTTCATAACTTTACAGAAGGTTCCATTGAGCAAATTTCCGAGGCAGCAATGTGGGAAAAGAACTATCGAGATCAAATCTGGGCGCAATTCGATCGAGAATGGGATCTGCTGATCATTGGGGGAGGTATTACTGGCGCCGGCATCTTGCGCGAAGCAACCCGATTGGGGTTGCGCGTTCTACTCCTGGAAGCGCATGATTTTGCTTCAGGCGCTTCCAGTCGTTCATCTAAGTTGGTGCATGGCGGCTTTCGATACTTAAGAAATGGGCAAATCAAACTCACTTATGAGTCAGTGCGCGAGCGCGAACGTTTGCTAAAAGAAGGCCGCGGCTTGGTAAACAAACTAGGCTTCTTGCTAGTAAATTTTCATGGCGACGCAATCCCCGGCTGGGTTTTCGGCGCTGGTCTGACGTTATATGATCTCCTTGCCTTTCAATGGGGTCATCGCCGCTACGACGCCTACGACATCCACGACCTGTGTCCATTATTGACAGAAGAAGACTTGATCGGCGGTTTCCGTTACTTTGATGCCCAAACCGACGACGCCCGCCTGGCGCTGCGCTTAATCCAAGAGGCTGTTCGGGGTGGAGGTTCGGCGTTGAATTATGCACGGGTATCGCATCTAATGACTACACGCAGCGGCGAGGTCTGCGGCGCAATCGTTGAAGACTTAGCCCCAGAACATTTCGGGCGCAACGCGGAAGTGAAAGCGAAAGTCGTCATCAACGCCTCTGGTGCATGGGCGGATGATCTACGCGCCCATATCAGGGGCCGTCCACGGCTGCGACGATTACGCGGCAGTCATCTCATTTTCCCTGCTGCTCGATTGCCGCTCACGCGTTCGGTGAGCTTTTTACATCCCAGCGATCAGAGACCTGTATTTGCCTTTCCGTGGGAAGGCGTGACCCTGCTCGGCACTACCGACGTAGATCTGGACGAGCCTATGCGCACAGATCCCTCAATCAGCCAAAAAGAAACGGAATATCTGTTGCAGGCGGCCCAATACGCTTTCCCCTGTCTGGAGTTAGGCTACAATGATATTCAAGCCACATTCGCCGGCGTGCGCCCAGTAGTGAACACGGGCAAATCCAATCCATCCAAAGAGTCGCGTGAGCATGTGCTTTGGCACGAAAACGGCCTGTTAACCATCACCGGCGGGAAACTTACAACATTTCGCCTCATGGCGCATGACGCGCTGCGCCGTGTGCGTCGGTATCTGCCAGAAACAAAGCCGCGTACCCACAATAGCCGCGTCCTGGATGAACCGCCAGCGGATATGCCAATGCCGGCGCATCTAACTCCGGCGGCAAAGGTGCGGTTGTTAGGCCGCTATGGTCAGGATACAATCAATTTATTATCCATTTCCCCAGAGAAAGAATTTACCCCAGTTGCAAATACCTCAACCTTATGGGCTGAACTGCGTTGGGCAGCGCGTGCGGAAGCTGTGGTTCATCTGGATGATCTGCTGTTACGGCGAGTTCGCCTGGGGTTATTGCTGCCGCGAGGCGGGGCAGATTGCATGGAAAGTATCCGCAAACTTGTGCAACCGGAGTTGGGTTGGGACGATTCCCGTTGGGAAGTCGAAGTAAATACCTATGCAAATTTATGGAATCAATGTTACTATATCCGTCCGTTAATTTCCTCTAAACCAGATAATTTCGACAATAGATCATCACAATCGTAGTAAGGGGTTATGCCTTCCACTCGCGACCTCATTTTAGCGCTCGATAATGGCACACAAAGCGTGCGCGCCCTGTTGTTCGATCTGCAAGGCGACCTTCTGGCAAAGTCTCAGGTCCCAATCGAACCATATTTTTCGACCGCCCCAGGGCTGGCTGAACAACATCCCGAATATTTCTGGCAGGCCTTATGCCGCGCCTGCCAGGGATTGTGGTCTTCTATCGCTTATGAAAGCGAACTGGGATTATCACGCGACCGCCTGGCTGGAGTTGCATTAACCACACAGCGCTCTACCGTAATTAACCTGGACGAAAATGACCAACCGCTGCGTCCGGCGATTGTCTGGCTGGATCAACGGCGCGCTGAAGGCTTACCGCCGCTGGGCGGTCCATGGGGTTTGGCTTTCCGATTGGCAGGCATGTCTCGAACCGTGGCGTATTTACAGGCGGAAGCAGAAGCCAACTGGATTGCCAAAAATCAGCCGGAGATTTGGAAGAAAACCCGCAAATACGTCTATCTTTCCGGCTATTTGACGCATCGCTTGATTGGTCGTTGGGTTGACTCGGTAGGTTGCCAGGTGGGCTATATGCCATTTGATTACAAAAATATGCGCTGGGCGTCAAGTTGGGATTGGAAATGGCAGGTGTTGCCAATTGATCGGTCTATGCTGATTGATCTGGTGCCGCCTGCAACCGTGCTAGGCGAAATTACGACGCTGGCCGCTCAACAAACTGGCATCCCGGAAGGATTGCCTCTGATCGCCGCCGCCTCCGATAAAGCCTGTGAAGTCATCGGCGCAGGCTGTTTAGCGCCTAATGTTGGCTGCTTGAGCTACGGCACCACCGCCACCATCAACACCACTCATAAACGCTATATCGAAGTAATCCCTCTAATCCCCCCCTATCCTTCAGCAGTTCCAGGCGCATACAGCCTGGAGGTGCAAATTTACCGCGGCTTTTGGATGGTTACCTGGTTTAAGCAAGAATTTGGCTTACCAGAACAACGACGGGCGGGCGAACTGGGCGTTGCCCCGGAGACATTGTTCGATGAACTGATTCGCAGCGTGCCTCCCGGCTCACATGGGCTGGTGTTGCAGCCATATTGGTCGCCAGGGCTAAAAGTGCCTGGACCCGAAGCACGCGGAGCGGTAATTGGTTTTGGCGATGTTCATACCCGCGCTCATCTATACCGCGCCATTATTGAGGGGTTAGCCTACGCACTGCGTGAGGGCGCTGAGCGCACCGTTCGGCGGAGCGGTGTACCCATCACCGAGCTGCGCGTGGCTGGCGGCGGCAGCCGCAGCACAGCCGCGCTTCAACTAACCGCGGATATTTTTGGTCTGCCCGTTGCCCGACCTCACGTTGACGAAGCCTCTGGGCTAGGCGCGGCTATAGATGCTGCAGTTGGCTTAGGCTTACATCGCGATTTTGAACAGGCGGTGGCTGCAATGACGCGCGTTCGCGACACCTTTGAACCAGATCAGCAGACACACCGCTTCTATGATGACTTATATCGAAACGTCTATCGTCGCATGTATCAACAACTCAAGCCCTTATATGAAGAGCTGTATCATCTCTTTCCTGGTAAAGTTTAAAGTTCGGTAGCCAAAGGAGAAAAATGACTGCCCAGACGCCAGCCAGATTGAACATCACTCATCTCTTATTATTCTTGAACGGGCTGGCAGTCATTGCAGCCGTTGTTCATCACGCCATTCATTGGGTGTTGACAGGCATGTTCTTTTGGACAGATCGTTATAAAGATGTGCCTGTTCCGGATTTAAGCCAGCTAGGCAGCCCACAATATTATTTATTACGGTTATTGGATCAACCGAGCGCGGCCGCTGTGCCGGCTTTTTTGTTTGTATCAGGCTATTTCATCGCCTTCGTCGCTAGCCGAAATTCCGACAGAGTCAGTTGGAAGAATATCTTCACCAGGTTGAAGTTTTTGCTGATCCCATATTTGATTTGGTGCGGTGTGTACCTGGCCTTCAATTTCATTCAAGGCAAGCAGATCGCATGGAGCGAAGCCGCAAAATCAATCATCACCGGAGGCATCTCTACTCCGTTCTATTACGTGATCTTGGTGTTCCAACTCTATCTCATCTCACCATTCATTACCCCTTGGATGAGAAAGCATTGGAAGCTTCTGATCTTCGGACATGAGTTAGGACAAATTATGGAAAGGAGCCTCAAAACCGGGT
>DYGV01000164.1 GCA_020724505.1 Anaerolinea thermophila | reverse complement strand
ACATGCTTTTTCCAGGCTGGCTTGGCGGTCGAAAAGAATCGGCGCCGCCTGAACGACCGCGGCTTTGATTTTCGATAAATCTGGCATTGTATTCTGTCCGTTAATCACCTGAGCTTAGACCGCGCATGGCAGTCATTCGTCCGCCGATGGTTGTCAAAGATTTCCCCGCTAATTATAATCCACCCCTCATCTTCGGCTCGAATCGCAACACCCCGACCCGTTTAGCCAAACAAGCCAACCTTGCCCCACCTCAAGACGGTTTCTTGGGCATTGGTTGCCAGTGGCACGCCTAGAGGCATTTCACCTTGTGACGATTAAGCCCACGCTGCGGCGAGCTGAACTCGCGTGGCGTACAGGCGTTCAATCGCTGCTTTCGCAGCCTGATAGGTCAGCAGATAAGCCATTCGGCGGTTTTTTTTGAACATCTCTCGCAACGCCTGAGCGTTGATTTTGATGATCCGACTGGGGCGGGAAACGTAGGCTGTAGATGACAGGATATGAGGCTCGATCAACGCCGAGATGCTGAAGGGTTCGCCGCTGTTAATCTCGCCTACCAGAATCCCCTTATCAACGTCCACCGAAGGGGAGCCGCCAGTCGTGAAATACAGATCAATGCATCCATCCTGAAGGATATAGAAGTTATCCGCCGGCTCCCCTTTGTGAAAGAGGGTTTTGCCCGCCTCGACTTCTTCTTCTTCGGCAATCATCGCAATGGCGCGCAGATCCGCGTCGCTGAGAAAGCGAAAGAATGGGTATTGACGCAACGTTTCAGGGGATATCATTTTAGCGCCTCCAGACTACGCTACTTGAAAACGCAACGCGAAACTTCAGGTAAACAGCTCTACGATCGCACCATGGCGCGGGCGATCGCTAATTGCTGCCGGGTAGCTTCGACGCGTTCCATCGTGGCTTTGGCGATCTGGCGTATAAATTCGTAAGCCAGTTTATCATCTCGGTTGCACAGGGCTATCAAACCCGCCGCCTCGATCATAATCACCTGGCTGGGCCTTGAAGCGCGCGCGGAAGAGGTGAGCTGGTAGGGTTCGATCAAAGCCGAGATGCCAAATACCTCGCCGGGCCGAACCACCCCGAATTGCAGTTCTTTGTTTAGCTCAGGGCGAGAGGGGATGTTCAGGGTGAAGAATAAATCAACGCTGCCCTTCACCAGTATATATAGCCAGTCTGCGTGGGCGCCCTCGCGAAAAATCATCTCTCCGCTCTCGAACACCTTCTCTTTGGCGAGGCGCGCAACGGCTTTTAATTGAGACTTCTTCATAAATCTGAAGAAAGGATATTGATAGAGTAATTCGGGAGTAACCATAGTTTGATCTCCTCCACTCAAGAAACAATGTTCTGGCTCAAATGAGCGAAAACACTCCCGTCAGCGCCATAGATGGTTACCTCTATCGGCATTTGACCCATCATTGTGTGACTGGCGCAACCCAGGCAGGGATCGTAGGCTCGAAACGCCATCTCGATGCGATTGAGCAGTCCTTCCGTGATCACGCTGCCGCGCTGGATCAACGAGCGGGCTGCCTTGTGGATCGAGAGAGCAATCGGCGCGTAGTTATTGGTAGTACCCACGATCAAGTTCACTTTTGTAAGAATGCCGTTTTCATCGCTCCAATAATGATGGGTCAAAGTGCCGCGCGGCGCTTCGACGCAGCCCACGCCTTCATCGGGTATTTGTGTTACAACGGGGCGCGTGTTCGGATCGGTGATTTCCTTGTCCATGCTCAATTCCAACATACGCTCGGCTGCATAAAGCAATTCGATCAAGCGCGCCCAATGTGTGGCGAGGCGGTAGTGAACAGGTTGGAAGCGGCCATTGATGCGCTGGCTTCCTAAGGTGGTGTACATCTTCTCAAAAGCTTCCTGAGCATGGGGAGTGGCCATTCCATCGGCGGCGTTTAGCCGGGAAAGGGGAGTGGCGCAGTAGATGCCGCTTTCCTTTCCATCCACAAAGCCGCGCCAGCCCACAGCCCTGAGATAGGGAAACTTCAAGTAAGTCCAGGGCTCCACATGTTCGGCTATGTGGCGGGCGTACTGACGCGCCGGATACTTGACGAACTCATTTCCATCGGGGTCAACCACGCGGATCATCCCGTCGTAAAAATTGACGCGATTATTCTCGTCCACGGTCCCCATGTAATAGGTGCGATGGGTGTAAGCATCCGAAAGGATCATCTCTAAATAGCCAGGGTCGCCCAAGATGAGATCCTCAAATATTTTCAGACTGAACAGGGCAAAATCAATATTCTGCCGCGCCGCCAGTTCGATTTCGCGCCGTTCCGCCTCGTTGATGGCTTTGCTCCACCCACCTGGCAACCCGCTGACCGGATGCACCCCCCTCCCACCAAGCAACTGGATCACATGATGGTTGCGTTGCCGACAGGCAATTACCTGCCCGCCGATTTCCAGGCCGACCTTGTGAATGACGCCCAGGATGTTGCGCTGAGCAACCGGAGCATCCGGCCCCATGATAAAGTCCGGGCTTGCCAGCGCGTAGAAATGAGTGGTGTGATCTGCAACGTAGAAAGCGGAGTAGAACAACTCGCGCAGCTTTTTGACCGCCGAGGAAGGCTCAATATGAAAGAGGGCGTCCAGAGCTTTTGTAGAAGCCAGGTGGTGCGCTTCGGGGCAAACACCGCAGATGCGGTTGGTGATCTGCGGCATTTCTTCCGCCGGGCGGCCAACGCAGAATTGCTCGAAGCCGCGCAGTTCTGGCACCTGGAAGTAGGTGTTTGCCACCTCTCCCTGATCATCCAAGAAGATTTCGATTTTGCCGTGCCCTTCCAGGCGGGTGATCGGATCAATGCTGATGCGCTTCATCTGGAGCCTCCGTTTCTGGCTCTGATGAGTAATGAGCCTGCCATTCCAAAGCGATAAAAAGTGCCAGCCGGGTCAATGAGGGTGTCTATGGCCGCGTCAATTTTTCTTTCGATCTCTTGCTCTTCGTCTTTGGGGTCGCCTGCGCTAATCACGGAGGAAAGAGCGGCTAAGATCCTGGCGCCCTGATCCTCTACGCCATCCAGCGGCCCGTAACAACCGCGGCAGCCTATACCCACTTTGGGGCATAACGCCCCACAACCGCCGCGCGTCGCCGGTCCCAGGCACAACAAGCCTTGTTCTAACAGACACAACCCCGGTTCAGGAACAATTTCATAGGGCCGATAAAAGCGCGCGATCTGTTTCTCGTGCTTTTCCAGAACACACTCCTTGCACACGGCTGTGTCCGTCGCTCCCAGAACCGCGCCTTTGGGTGGCAGAGGCATTCCGTTCTGGAGAATTGAAATTACAGACTGTAATACCTGCCAGATTTGATCGGCTTCTGGCGGACACCCCGGTATGACATAATCTATTTCGACCACCTGTTCCAGTTTCTTCACGGTGGGGTAAAAGGTCGGAATATGGAGTTCCCCCTCCTGAACTGGATAAGTTGGTTCGGGCAGCGTCTGATCGGGGTTGTCTATAGAGGGGTTATTCAGATAAACGGTCTGGAAGATGGCAGAAGGTGTTGTCAGGTTGGCCAGCGCCGGTATGCCTCCTGCGGAGGCGCAGGAGCCAAAAGCAACCATGAGCTTCGACTTCTGGCGCAGGAGATGGGCAATTTCCTCATTCTCGGAGTTGACGATCGCACCATTGAACAGGCACAGGTCAATATACCCATCGGGGTAGGCGCGTAAATCGCTGTATTTAAAATCAAACGCCACCGGCCAGAAAACGATGTCGAAAAACGCATCCACCTCCAGCAGCCTTTCGCCAATGTTCAACACGGAAATTTCGCAACCGCCGCAAGAAGCCGCCCAATACATTGCAAGTTTGAACTTTTGCTCACCGCCTATCATGGGACCTCCTCTCCTACGGGGTCGCTGATTGCTTCTACCCGTTGTGCAGGTTGAAAATCCATTCTCTGGATCACTGTCTCTTGCCAGCGCAGCGGACCCAGCTGCCGCAGTTCTTGAGTCATGCGATCAATGGCATTGGCCAGAGCGCTGCCCTCAGAAGCAGAGGCCCAAACCAGTTGTACGCGCTCTTGTTCGATGCCAAATTGCGCTAACATGCGCTTTAGTAGCTTATACCGCCGTAAAGTCTTCAGATTTCCTTCGAGGTAGTGGCATTCGCCGGGGTGGCAGCCGGCGATCAAAACGCCATCTGCGCCATTGCGCAGCGCGGCAAGCACCAGATCCGGCTCCACTCGTCCACTGCACATGACCCGAATTGGACGCATGTTGATTGAATAGTGCAATCGGGCGGTGCCGGCCAAATCGGCCGCCCGATATGAACACCAATTACACAGGAAACCGATAATGATGGGTTCATAGGTGGATTCGCTCATCTTCTCAATCTCCTTCTACGCCCGCCAACTCCGGCAGCCTGGCATCCCACAACAGACCTTCGATCTGCGCCGCCAATTGCTGGTGCGTATAATGCGCCCCAGAGATGGCGGCGCTGGGGCAAGCCGCCACGCAAGTGCCGCACCCCTGACACAGGGGAGCGACTACCTCAGAAACTTTCTGATCTTCATGGTAAACGATGGCTTTGTACGGACATAGATTATTGCAAATGCGGCACCCCGAACAGCGCGCGGCGTCAATGTGCGCCTTGATCGGTTCCATCATAATAGTGCCTTTCCCAATATAGCTGATCACCCGCGCCGCCGCAGCAGCCGCCTGGGCGACAGTTTCAGGAATAGCCATCGGCCCCTGGCAACCGCCGGCGATGAAGATGCCCTCGGCGGTGGTAAGCACTGGATCCAATTTGGGGTGGCGTTCGGTGAAGAAATTGCTTGCATCGCAACCCAGGCCAAAAAGCTGAGCCACTTGACGCGCGTCATGGCGCGCTTCCATCCCAACGCTCAGGATTACCATATCCACTGGGATGCGCCGCTGCGCCCCAAATAATGTGTCGTACACCTGAACAACGAGTTTCCCTTCTTCTTCCAGGGTGCGGGCAACATCGGTTACTTCGGCGACCCGGCCGCGAATGAAGTGCGCCCCTTCATCCATCACCCGATGATAGAATTCCTCATATCGCTTGCCGGCAGCGCGAATATCAATATAGAAGTTATAAACTTCTGCATCTGGCAGGCGCTCGCGCACCAGATGGGCAAACTTCAAAGAATACATGCAACATACCCGTGAGCAATACTCATTGAAGTTTTTATCGCGTGAGCCGACGCAATGGATGATCGCTACGCTCTTAGGTTCAACGGGCTGGTCGCGCAACAAGATCTTGCCCGCCGTTGGGCCAGAAGCGTTGACCATACGCTCGAATTCCACGCTGGTGAACACGTTCGCCAATCGTCCATAGCCATATTGTGGAATTCGATGGGGATCGAAGGTCTCATATCCAGTAGCCAGAATTACATTTCCCACTTCCACCTGAAGAATCTGATCTTGCTGTTCGAAATCAATCGCGTTGGCCGGGCACAGGATCTGACAGGCTTTGCATTTGCCGCGCTGGAAATAGGTGCAATTCGCCACGTCAATCACTGGATATTTCGGCACAGCCTGTGGGAACGGACGGTAGATCACTTTGCGTTTGCTCAGACCAGCCTCAAACACATCATCCACAACTTTTTTGGGGCATTTCTCTTCGCAAATGGCGCAGCCGGTGCATAACTCCTCATTGACATAGCGCGCCTTTTTACGAATGGTCACCCGGAAATTGCCCAGGCTGCCTTCCACCGCTTCCACCTCGCTATACGTAAGCAGGGTGATATTGGGATGCTGACCTACTTCGACCATGCGAGGGGTTAAGATGCAGGCCGCACAATCCAGGGTGGGGAAGGTTTTATCCCATTGCGCCATATGCCCGCCAATGGACGGCTCGCGCTCCACCAGATAGACATGATACCCGCCATTTGCCAGTTCCAAAGCCGCGGTAATGCCGGCAATGCCGCCGCCCAAGACCAATGTGCTGGGATTGATTTGCACCGGGATCAGTTCCAACGGCTGGTGATGAATCACGCGCTGGATGGCGCCCATGATCTGTGCTTTCGCCTTATGGGTAGCCGCCTGGTCATCTTTCGTTGTCCAGGAATTCAATTCACGGATGTTCGCCATTTCGAACAGGAATGGATTCAATCCCGCCCGCTCACAGGCAGCGCGGAAGGTCTTTTCGTGCATGTTAGGTGAACAAGCTGCCACCACCACATGCGTCAGGCCAAACTGCTCAATATCAGCCTCGATGAGGTCTTGCCCTAGGCTGGAACACATAAATTTATAATCGCGGGCAATGGCAACATTCGGCTGTTCGCTTGCCCAACGCGCCACCTCTTCAACGTTGATGACGCCGGCGATGTTGGTTCCACAATGACAAACATAGACGCCCACTCGTTCGCTCATGGTTCATTCTCCTCATATCGCCTCGAGAACCAATTCGCTCAAATCTTTAATGACCAGCCGATCTTCATAACCGGCGGTCTTCACAGCATCTTTGAACATAACCAAATCTTTCGGGCAGGCGACGACCATCGCTTGCACCCCATGCAGCGCCGCGGCTTCTCGGAGGCGAATTTCACTGGGGCGCTCTTTAACCCCGGTCTCTTCCATCCAGATCCGACCGCCGCCCGCGCCGCAGCAAAAAGCCCGTTCGCCGCTACGAGGCATCTCGATCAACTTACATCCCGTTGAAGCGATAACCCTGCGTGGAGCGGCGTAGATACCGTTATAGCGCCCTAAATAACACGGGTCGTGATATGTAACGCTGTAATCCAGCTTTTTGGATAACTTGAGCCGACCGGAAAGGATCAACTGGTCGAGCAATTGGGTGTAATGCAACACCGGGCGATGATCAAAAATCTCTGAGGGATACTCATTCTTGAGGGTGTTAAAAGTGTGCGGGTCGGTGGTGACAATAGCCGAGTAGCTGCAACGGCTGATGGCAGCCGCATTTTTCTCAACCAGCATTTCAAACAGCCCTTCTTCGCCCACGCGGCGGACATCGTTACCGGAATTACGCTCCCCTTCATACAAAATCCCGAAATCCAGCCCCACATCATGAAAGATTTCGGCGGTTTTTTGGGTGATGGGGATCAGATTAGCGTGGTAAGAGGCATAATCACCCACGATCCACAAATATTCGACCGCTTCTCTGCGCGCGTCTTTGATCTTCGGCTGAATGGTTTGCGCCCAGCGGGCGCGTTGTCGCTCCGGCTGGCAAAACGAATTACCATAGCGAGCTAGGCTGTCGAGAGCATCCTGAAGCATACGATCCACCTGGCCCTCATTCACCAGGTGGCGCCGTAGATCTACGAAGACGGCAAGGTGATCTATAAAAGCCGGGCACAACTGGACGCACGCCCGACAAGTGGTGCATGCCCATAATTCATCCGCCCGCATCACCTCTCCATGCAGCGCCTTATTGTTGCTCCTCTCCCAGATGTAAGCTTCCAGCTTTATCATGGATTCTCGCGGCGAGAGAGCCAATCCGCTGGCAAACGCGGGGCAATTCTCCTGGCAACGCCCACAGCGAATACAAGACTCGAAATCTAAAATTTGTTTCCACGTGAAATCATTGACCGATTGAACCCCCAGGCTGCCCCCTGCGCTCGCCGGCGCTAACGCTCCTGCCGGCTCTAGCGAACGATAGAATATGTTCAGAGGTACGCTGACAATGTGAAACAGCTTGGTATATGGAATACTGGCAATAAAGATAAAGGCGGTTAAGGTATGAGCCGTCCAAATAGTTAGATGTAAATTGCGGTTGGTGGGATCTCCAAGAGAGGTGAACATGGATGCCAACGCCCTGCCCACCGGCGACCAGATCGCCCAATCGGGCTGAATGACCGCGATGCGCAACCCCTCGACCAGATAGCCGGTGATGGCGATCAGCGTCAGCATCCCCAGGGCATAAGCGTCATCACGGGAAAGCGCCCTGCTCGAAGTATTTTGCAAACGTTGTGGACGAAGGATATAACGGCGATAAGCCGCCATGCTCAAACCAACCAGCAGCAACACTCCAAAAACGTCCAATACCAGTTCATAAAACAAATAAAACCCGCCTTGTAGAAACTGGAACCCCCAAAATAGCCGGGTGACATCCCAATCAATGGTCGCCAGGACGGTGCCCATCAACAACGCCACCATACCCCAAAAAATGGTCAGGTGCATCACTCCTGCGTAGGGGTCTTGTGCCAGGCGCGCCTGCCCAATGGCATGGGTGAATACTGAAAGCAATCTTTTCCCAAGCTGGTCGTTGCGCTTTTCGGGCCGCCCCTGACGCCAGCGCCGCACACGACGAAATACACCATAGGCAAAGATGACGAGGGTCAGGAATCCCAAAATATATTGCGCGATCTCTGCCCAATGAGGGATGTTCCAGAACGTCTCACGAACAGGCATCGCCTCTCATCCTAAGCCTTCACTGCAGCCCGCCTCACCGCATCGGTGAGTGCCGGGACCAGATCTAACAGATCTACCGTAGCGCCGTATTGCGCCAGATTAAAGATCGGCGCTAGCGGATCCGTGTTGATCGCGATGATAACTTCGCTGTCCGTAATCGCCTCCACATGCTCGGTGGCGC
>DYGV01000163.1 GCA_020724505.1 Anaerolinea thermophila | reverse complement strand
GTAACTGCTTGGATCTCTGCTTCAATGAAAACCCGTCCGTAGAGTTGAATCTCGTTTGCCATGGTTGTTACTCCCTTCAATTAGTTGCGTCCGCCTTCCGAACGGTGATAAGCCAGGATGGCTTCGAATAAATTCACGAAGCGCTTGAAACGTTCGTTTTGTTCATCGGCATCTTTAGCTTGAACAATCTGATCAATCGCCTCGCTGAGAACCTCTTTGAGGCGCGCCACTTGAGGAATACGCGCTGTCTGGTAATCCAGTTTCGGTTTAAGCATCATCAAACGGCGCAAGGGTTTGGTATGGTCATTGACGTCCGCCTCCCAAAGCGCCTCGATCTTACGCACTTCGGTGAAAATGTTGCGAATTTGTCCGCGCGTTAATTGGTTTTTCACCAATTGAATTGCGGTAGCTTTCGCAAACTCGACCAACTGTTGCCCTGTAGGGTCGTTGGTCATGATAGTTTGGATTTGTGACATGTGTACCTCCTGTAAGTATGAGAATCAAGCTTGACTCAATCTTTCTTCCGAATTCTTGTCTCCAACTGTGCCCAGCGAGCAGCGACTCCCCATTGGAGAATATTCGCATAGCGATCATTTTCAAAATCCTGACGGAGCTGCTCAAGTTCTTGCGCCAATGACGGTTTTGAATTCTCATAGCGCTTAGAGGCACGCTTGAGCAAATAAGCGCCCAACCACATCCAGCGTCCCCATACGGGCCGTTTACGTCCACGCGCTGCGTCGCTTTCCATCCGTCCCAGATTTCGGAAAATAGTCAGAAGGTCTTTTGGTCCTTCTTGTCCGTTATTCGTTTCTCCTCTGACCAAATTAATCAACCGAACTTTCTTCTGCACCAGTTGTTCAAACTCGTCCCATCGCCAGATTTCTCCTAAAAAGGCAAAGGCGTTTTTTCCGCCATTTTTTGCCAGGCTTTCGGCTTCTTCGGCGTCCTCGGCAGCCTGATAAACCGGGTATTTCCCGTCAATGAATGCCATCCCACCGGATATATGTAAATCTGGGTGCCCGCCAGTATAATCGTGAAAATCCTTAACAATTCTTTGCGCGAGAGCAGGAACCAGCTCCCAAGGTCCTAGCAGGAATAAATCATCGCCGCCGGCGTAAACCGTGTAGATCAAATCTTGCCATTTGGGTTCTTCTACAATCCGTTTTAACCACCCTTCGAAGAACAGACTAATTTGAAAACTGAGCGTTGAGAGGCGCGCCAGTGTTGCTTGTTTTCCCAGCCCCTTCGAAAAAATATCGCCCAGGTTATCTACATCCATACGCAATACGCCGAGGCGCTCAAAACCGCTACTCGACTTTTTTTGCAATTCATCAAATGGGTCTCGGGTAACATGATTGACCGTATAGCGAAGCCAATGTGCTGACCGACCAACTCCTGGCCACTCCTGATTTTCCACATCATCCAGTGCCCAAATTACCAGCTTCTGACCAGGAAAAACATCTAATCTTTCATTGTGACCATCCAGGAACTGCACCTCCATCCCAAAGGATCTGAGCACTGCCAGAGCTGTATCTGCCTTTTCATTGCTCTGATGCGGTGAGCCAAATTTCAAAGCTAAAAAGCGAGCTTGGGGTAGATTTTTCCCAATTTCTTCGGCAAAAGAACGACACAGAGTGCAAATGCTATCTTGTTCTTCTAGTTCATCCCATCTTTCTACTTTGCGACGATCATCATCGCAAACTTTACAGGTGGCATCAGGGTTTCCACCGGTTTCAGGTGGGCTAAAGATCACCCTATACATTTCCTCGCCAAGCTCAGCATAGCGGCGATTCTTTGCGTCGGTAAGCTGATTGTGCATCCGTTGCCAGTACTTAGGAAATTCGCCTGCGCGAAAACCAATTGCCGGCACCGGTGAACTTCCTAAAGCAAGGTATAAATCCACGCCATGTTGAGCGAACAGGATTTTACTGATTTCTGTTTGAATCTTCTTTATCTGAGATTCTGCATCTACTGGGGCAAGCAAGTAAAAGTGACCGCCTCCCGAATAAATAACATTCACATAGGGCAATCCTAAATCGCGTAGCACATAGCGCAATATCGCTTCGGTGAGTAATTGTAGGTAGAAGGAGCGCCCGCGTAACATCTTGGCAGCTCCCTTTGATGAGATGGTGTAGATAAATTTTTGGATACCCGATATATCCCCGCCAACTAACAATGCCACGTTACGTTGAAGCAGATCATTATCTCCAGGTTGGGGCTGATTCTTGAAATCTCTCTCCACCGCGCCTAACAATTTAGCAATATCCTCAGCAGGCCATTTACACAGGCACGCTGACAGCGCCGCAGTCATGCGGCTGTGGTCATAGAGTGAAACGTCCGGTATCGCATGATAATAAGCGGAGGGAACACACCAGGTAAAACGCTGCATTGCGCTGAGCAAGTTTTCCAGATAAACCTCATCATCTTCAATATTTTGTTTCGCCGCTGCTCTCAAACCTTCAACAAGGCTCAAATACGCGTTGCCTTCTCCATCAGTGTTTAATTTTGCGCTGGGGAAAATCACTGTTTGCTGCAAAGCGAGTGTTTGCAGCGGCAGATAATGTTGGGCTTTCACCACTGGGGGGTCTTGCAGAGAGAGGCGATCAAATATCGTAAGTAGTTGGCGCGGAGGCTTGACGGATTTATCTAAGGCATCGGAACGTTCGCCTGCGCTCAGCTTGTCCGCTAACGCCACCAGCCTACTCAGGGTTTTATCTTGAGCAGGCGATTTTTTCTGGATGATGATGATACGCTCCTGCCAGACCAGCGTTTTTCCAACGCTTAGGGAGGTTATCAACAAAATATTGCGTCCAGGCGGCATGTACAGGCTGCCCCTCTTGCGCAATGCCTTCGGGAGGCCGCCATGGATCCATCTGTGCCCGCTGTTCCAACTTCCCCACATCGTGCAACAGACCCGCCAACGCGGCGTTGAGAACATCGTTTGAGATTGTCATCAGCCCTCCAATTCTTCGAACCTTCCTGTATCGCTTCCCCGGCTGCTTTTTCCACACCCCCTGACTTCACGCCGGGGAAGCGCATGGGAAAAGTGTAACCGAGAAGATGCTTCCTGTTATGCGGAAAAATCCGTATTTTCCTGGATGGCGTAATAGACGTTCACCAGCGCCACCAGTTGCGCCCGGTTCACGTCCGCCAGCTCCCAATGACTAGCAGCTTTTTGATACGCTGCGCGCAGGTGTTGTTCCACGGTGCGCGATGAAAGCGACAGCCGCTCGGCGATCTCGGCATCGCTCAGCCCGTAGCGCGCCAGCAGCTCCACCACACGGCGCTCGCCAGGCGTCAATGACCCCAATAGGTAGGTGCGCGCTGCTTCCAAGCGTTCCAAAGTGCGCAAGCGTCGCGCCCGTTCCAACGCCTCGAATGGATCGTCTGCTTCTCCAAGCCCCAGCCATACCGGCGAAACGCGGCTCCAGGGCAGGAAGGGCGCTTCGATCAACTCTGTCTCGTCGCCCGGCAACGGATGCATACGCTTGCTGGCGAGAAACTCGCCGCTGGAGACCAGATACCACAATCGGTCGCCCTCGTCGCATAACATCTGCGCCGCCGACATCGCGAACAATGCCAACGGCTTACGCCCGCCGGCGATCGCCCAATGCACCTGCCGGCCGTCCAGCTTGGCCTGGCGCGCCAGGCGGTAGAGACAGCGAAAAGCCGCCCGCATGGCCTGTGGGGTATCCACATCCGTCAGCGGACGGCCTTTTTCATCGGTCATCAGGACGAGGCGCAGCGAGACGCGGTCGAGGTAAGGTGGCTGCGCGAATGCCCGCCGCAGACGCTCCATTGCGGCGGCAATGACATCCCCCTCGGTGGCCTCGCCGGCGGTGTGCGCCGCCCAAACCTCGGCGATCGAATAACCGCGGTGGGTCAGCAGATCAAAGGCGGCCGTGACTACCTGGGCTTCGCTTCCCACGGTTGCGATCATGATCGCGGATTTGGGCGTTGTATCCAACAGGGGCGTCACGTATCTGTTACCACCAACGCGACGGCGAGCACCTTTGCCGGTCATCTGCAGCTACAAATCAGATAGGAGACTAGGTAAGCGAATTGCATTTTACCAGATTTTTGGAAAAATAAAAAATCATTGCACTGACATCCTGTGAGGCTTGCGTTGATCAAAGCTGATAGTAAAATGGAGGCATCATCTGGATAAATTGTAAAAAGTGGAGCGAGAAATGGATCATTCGCGAGGCGGTAAGAACGAAAAAGATGCTGAAATGCCCCTCCCTTGGCAGCAAATTCAAAGCGCGTTATGGCTGGTTGGGCTGGCGATTATTGCCTGGCAAGATTGGTGGTGGCCGGGTATTTTGGTTTTGGCAGCGTTTAGCGGGTTGTTTCAGGCTGGTGTGCAACTATACCTAAAGAAACGGGAAGAGCAGCAACAGGTTGTTGAAAAACGCGTTGAATTAAATCAGCAGCGCGCCGCCTGGCTGCCAGCAGTTTGCCCTCAATGTGGAGGGCCATTGAGTGTGGAAAGCGTGCAGTGGAGCGGCGACGCCCTGGGGGCATGTCCATATTGCGAGGCAAACATGCGCCCACAAACTAATACAACCGGTAACTGAGCAGGGATAGCCAACAAAAGGCGGGGATCGGAAATCCCCGCCCAATTCCATCGCGGCCTCTGCAGGCAAAAACAGTCAATCTTTCTAATCCGCAGCAGGGCTGTTTTCAAAGATACCCTTCAGGATGAGCGCTTCTTCATGGCTGATGCCTAACGGCTCCAAGATGCTGAAGTCGCCTTCTTTGATGCGTCGCCCTAATTCTGAGTTGCTCCACACTTTCAAATCTTCTTCGATCGGCGAGCCGATGCAGTCGTCGCGTATCAGTTTGCCATCAGCCATCACCAACACACGCCTGGTCTGGCGTGCAACGTTGAGGTCATGGGTCACCACTACGAAAGTCACGCCTTGTTTTTCGTTTAGCTCGCGGATCAGCGCCATCAGGTCGGCGCCGGCGGCAGTGTCCAGATTTCCGGTAGGCTCGTCTGCCAGGACGAGCGGAGGGTTATTTGCCAGGGCGCGCGCCACTGCCACGCGCTGACGTTGTCCGCCAGAGAGCTGGCTGGGCAGATGATTCATACGGTCACTCAGACCTACTAGAGCCAGCAATTCCTTTGCCCGTTTGCGGCGGGCGGTTGGCCCCAAATAGCCGATCATTGGAACTTCCACATTTTCCAGGGCGGTGAGAGTGGGCAGAAGGTTGTGCAACTGAAAGACGAATCCCACCGTGCGGGCGCGAAACGAATCTTTGTTGCGGATCTTTTCCAGATCCTGGCCGTTGACAAATACCTTGCCGCTGGTGGGGCGGTCGAGGGCGCCTAAGATGTTAAGTAAAGTGCTTTTACCGCTGCCGCTGGGACCCATAACTGCCACCAATTCGCCAGGCGCAATCTTCAGATTGACATGATCCAGAGCGTGGATTTGCTCCCCGTCGCCGTAGATACGGGTCAGATCTTGCGTTTCGATCATCCAGGGTTTGTTCTCTGCGCGGTTTTCCACCGCTGCTTGGTTCGCCGATTGATTTTCGCTCATGGGCTTTGCTCCGAGGCAGGTTGTGACTACTCGTTGACCTGAATGTCCACGAAAGCGGTCATGCCCCAGCGCAGCAAGGGCGGCAACTCTGGCAGCAGGATAATCGCGGTGTAGTTCACGCCAGAGCCAGATGCGGCTTTCGGTGAGATGCTCTTGACTACGCTCTTCATCTCCACGCCGGGCAGAGCATCGAAAGTAATGATGACCGGATCGCCCACTGACACGCGGGCAGCGTCAATTTCGTTCAAATCGGTGGTTTCTACCTGCAAGTGCGCCAGATCGGCAAGCACCACCAGCGGTTGGCCCGGGTTGACCCATTCACCCAGGCGCACGTTGACTTCGCTGACCGTACCAGCAAAGGGTGCGCGCAGTTCCAGGTCCTCGAATTGGGCTTCGGCGGCAGCCAGGGCGGCCGTGGCGTTTTCCAGGCGCGCCTGCGCCACAGCCAGATCTTTAGGATCTGGCCCATCTTTCCAAGTTTCATAGTCTCGGCGAGCTTTATCTAGATTGGCCTGGGCGACGGCGACTGCGGTTTCGTATTCCAGCCGCTTTACCGCGGCGTTGTAATCCGCCTGCGCCTGGTCGTAGTCTTCCTTGCGTTCTTTACGCGTGGCGTTATTCTCCGAATAATACCGATAAGGCTCAAAGGCGGCGTAAGCCTCATCAAGACGCTTCTTTGCCCATTCCAGCGCTTCTGTGGCGCTCATTTGGGATTGCTCTACCGGCGGGGTGAAGTTGTCCAACTGGTAGCGGGCGTCGCGCAATTCTTTTTCGCGTAGGGCGATTTGCTGCAGGGCCAGGGTGCGGGCATCGGCGGCGGCTTTATTCAGGTCATCCAAGGCTTTTTGCGCCGCTGCAACTTCGAATTTGGCGGCAGCAATCGCCGCACTCAGATCTTCCTTGCCTTTGAGGCGCAATAAGGGTTGACCAGCTTCGACTTTATCCCCTTCCTCAACCAGGACCTCTTGCACCAAACCCGGCGCGCTGACGCTGAGCTGCGAATATTGCTGCGGGGTGACCTTGCCGGTAGCGTTGACCACCGGTGGGACATCATCCACGGTCTGCGGCTCTACAGTAGGAGTGTTTTGCGGCGCTATTCCGCTGCAAGCGCTCAACAGGAATGCCAGTGCTAGAAAAGCGGCAAGCAAGCGAGTTTTCAGGCTTTTCATAAGTGGTCCCTCCAATTCAAAGTAACGGTGTATTATCATTAGTTTTTTCTGTACTACTCATAACGTAGCGCCTCGACTGGTTGTAGGCGAGTGGCGCGCAAGGCGGGGTATAGCCCGCCGATTACGCCAAGCGTCAGGGCAACCAGGATGGCGCGCAAGAACATATCCAGCTCCCAATTGACCTTCAACGCCTCGCCGACCCAAGGAACGAGGGTTATCAATTTCATGATGGCGAATGCTGCACCAATCCCTATCACGCCACCCAATAAACCCAACGCCAGAGCTTCGCGCATGATCAATCCTAGAATGCGACGCCGACGCCAGCCCAAAGCGCGTAACACACCAATCTCGCGGGTGCGCTCAAAAACCGACATCAGCATCGTATTCAGTACGCCAATGCCACCCACCAGAATGGCAATAAAGGAAATTCCACCCAACATAGCATCGGAGTTTTGCATATCCGGCATCTGTTGAACAAAGTCGCCGGTGAGGGCGGCGTACACTTCAGGAAACGTATGGTTGATACGCTCCACAATTTCGGGTGCCAGGCGCGGGTCATTGAGCTTGACCATGTACATAGTGACCTTGCGTGGACGGCCCATCAAGGTTTGCGAGTCGCGCAGTGTCATCACGCCGCCCAATTCCTGCCAGGAAACGGTAGACTCGTAAATGCCTACAATTTTGAAACGCACTCCGCTTAATTCAATGGTATCGCCAACTTTTTTCTTCAACGTTTCAGCAATGGCGCGGCCGATCATGATTTCGTGATTGCTGACAATGGCGCGCCCTTCAATAACGTCAAGCTGTTGAACGGCAAAGCTACGCGGCGCATAGCCAAAGATGATGAAGAAGCCGCCGCCTTCGGGCAGCAAAATGGCAGAGAAATTCATAGGACTCACGCTTTGCACTTCAGGCATGGCGGCGATTTTTGTTCCAATTTGTTCGTCAATAGCGCTCAGACTGGTGTCGGAAATATCGGCTTGGCGGATGGCAATATCGGCCTGACTGGCGCGGAACATGTCCGTCATTGTGCTGGCGGCAGAGTTGATTGCACCGTCCATAGCGATGATGGCGCCCACTGTCAGGCCAATCGCGCCCAGGGTGAGCAGGGTGCGGGTGGAACGCTGCCATAAGCTTTGCAGCGCCATGCCGCCGATTGGCAGACGGCGCATCTTCGCGCCGCTACTGCCGCCTTCATAACGTAAGGCCTCCACTGGTTGAAGTCGGGAGGCGCGCCAGGCGGGATACACGCCGCCCACCAACCCCAAGATCAGCACAACCCACATAGCTTGCAGCATCAAGTCTTTGCCGATATAGCCCGTGTCTAAACCCAGGATTACGGTGCTGCGCGAAAGGGCGTCTATAAGCAGGTAGCCGGCAGCCAGGCCAATTAAGCCGCCGATCAGACTTACCGAAACGGCTTCCATCAAGATCATCCACAGCACGCGGCGGCTGCTCCAACCCACGGCGCGCAACACGCCGATTTCACGCGTGCGTTCCATAATTGCCATTAACTGGGCGTTCATCATACCTACACCGCCGATGAGAATAGCCAATCCACCGATCGCCCATACATAACCGCGCAGCATATCGGCCATGGTTTGCTGGCTGGCAAATTCTTCCAGCCCGCTGACCTGCAGATTACGCCAGGTGCGCGCCACTCGTTGTTGAAAGCGCTCGCTCAGCGCTGGATCTTTCAGGCGGATGTAGAACAAATTTACCTTGCGCGGCCGCGCAAGCAATTCTTGCGCGTCTTTCAAACGCATCACCGCACCGCTGTCTTCAAAAGCGTCGCCGGTCTGGTAAATGCCAATGATGCGATAC
>DYGV01000162.1 GCA_020724505.1 Anaerolinea thermophila | reverse complement strand
GCAACCCGCAAAGCACCCTGAGGCCGCATCGTTCGCCGAATAGCCGGTAAAGTTCTCCACTGGATTTGTGGATGTTGCGGAAGAGCCGCGCGCAGCGGGCCATCGGTAAACAACTTGATGCACAGCTCAGGCGACTGTTCGCACATGCGCGGCAAAAGCTCGCGGTACACTCTGGCAATTCCCCCGTGCGGGTCTTTTTGAAAAATGATCCCATCTACTACAACATGCATTTTTATCTTCACGAAGAGCGTCCGAATTGATTTCGCTACACTGAGCCCAATAAACGTTGAAGCGCTTGCTGAAAATTGGGCACGAAGCGCGCCTCCCCATAAACTGCCTGTGCTGTCTGTCGAGACGCTTTAGAGCGCCTGGCAATTTCATTCACGGGCAAGCTGGTTGCCTGAATCACCAAAGAGCGAATATTTTCGATGGTAACAGGCTCAATCCAATAACCGAAACCCTCCACATCCACCCCAGCAGCGAGGCTGACAATGGGGATAAGACCCTGGTTCATAGCATCTATCACCGATTGAGACTGTCCCTCGCTGCAAGAAGGCAATATACACCAGCCGCAGCGCGCCATAAGTTGGTAGTACGTTAGCGAGCGCGGTTGGACCCAGCCCAGAGTATGAATATTTGCCCGGTGATACAACTCAGTCTCATACAGGCGGCGAAACGCTGCTTCCATCGGCGCCATAATCCATAAATGTTGTTCCAAATTTGCAAACGCTTCTAAGAGCAAATCCAGTCCTTTGTGAACGTTGCCTCGTGAGGCGTAAAACAGAAAGTTTGACCGAGCAAGATCAAAATCCTTTGGATACCAATCGGGAAAATCGTCATACAGGGCAGTGCCGGGGATCATCTCTACATTGGAATACCCCACGTAGGTTTGGCGGGTGAATTCATTTCCAATGCCCAAAATGCCCTCCGCAAGTTGCAACGCTTCCTCTTCAGAATGGACGATCAGCCGATCAACCGGTAAGTTAACACTGCGCCTCGACCGCAACGCCTCGAAGCGTTTTTTCTCTTCCTGGTTGTGAAAACTCCAACAAGCCCCAGTAGCAAAATACACCCTGCGCGTCTTGGTAGGCAAATGTTTCGCTATGGAGGCAAAATTGATCCCGCCATGCCCAATGAACAGATCATAATTCACCCTGGGCGTAAAGCCCAAATCGCGATAATCAATCACGTCCACCAGGTAACCCATTGCATTCAGGGCAAGCACAATCTGGTGTGCATGCCAGATATTAATGTGGCGCAACGAGCGCGGGTCATCGGGCGGAATTGAAAACGGGTGCGTGATATATGAAAGCAGCGCCCGACGTTCATAGGGGGAGTGTGGCTCATCGAGGAGATCGAGGGCAAGGTAACGCTTGGGCTGCGGCGACAATCGGCGGTGTAGTCCATTGGCGATGCGTTGGTATTGGCGACGTGGCGACCATTCCCTCATCCGTGAGATCATGCCTCTCAGGCGCAACATGTATTCACAGTCCAACGCTGCCTGTTCGGGCCAAGTTAAGTCATCTGGCAATTGCCCAACCACATTCTTATTATGAAAAATTGCGTTTCGCACTCCCACAAACCTTCCTGAATGTGACCCGTCGCCTGCCAATCCGATATTACGAACCAGCCCCCGGCTGGCAATGAGATGAAATTTACGCAAATACAAGCATGCCACAGCAACCTGAACATCCCAACTGGTTGACATTTCCCCGCTAGCCATCCAGCGCGCTGCCCAGGGCAGATCATCCCCCGCAATCCAGGGAACAAAGCGCAAGTGCTCGAACAAGCGTTGATAATCTGTCAGATAAGGCAGCACTTCCAGCCAGCGATCCTTCCAGGTTGCCCACCCCCAGCAATTAAACCTCGCGCTAACGATCAACGCCGCCTTTGGATCGGGCAATTGATTCACCTTCAAAGGTTGATACGCGCTGATTGAAAATATCGTCTTCATCTGGGAATACTTATCCAGCGCACGACGCATGAACTTCATAAAACCCGGCGTAGGCAGGCAATCATCCTCTAGAAAAATCGCTTGCGAATGCCGTTCAAATACCTGGGTGATGCAGTCCGCCAGCCCAGCTAACCCATAATTGATGTCAGAAAAATGCAATTCGGTGTTTGCCCACTTCACGCTTTCAGTCAATTGCCGACAGGCTTCCACCTTTGGCAATTCTGATGGATCGCGCGCTCCATCAACAAAGAAAATCAGATCCCGAACGTTTTGATGGCGCAGGGCAGTCAGCACCCGACGTAGATGGCGTGGTCGGTTATAAGCGAATAAGACAACTGGCGCGTCATTTTCGCCCGTCTGATCGAGGTTCATAACTTCTTGCTTGCTGCTCCCTGATACCATGTTTGCTAAAACGAAGTTATTATAATAATTCTTCACGTAAAAAGCGACGCCGCCCAGGTTTAGTCCTGAGCGGCGTCGCAATAACAACGCTATTCCAAATTAGCGCAATTCCAGCGTTCCAGAAACCTCGCCGCCAGGATACATGGTCGTATGAACATTCACATAGGTCAATCCGTCATCCAGCGCCTGCCTCAACTGCCCACCGGAGACGTGCAACATCTGAGGAGTGACATTTGCATCCACCTGAACCGAGTTTCCCCCCTCCGGCGCGGGAGTGCATAAGGGTACGCCAGCCGTCGGCGAAGCGCTGTTGCAGATGGTAACTAAGATCGAACCATCCACAGAAGAATGGATATGCGCAGCAGTTACAGGACTGGAAAGGTTGATCGCCCTTAATGTGACATGAATGCTGCCATCAATATTTGTCGCAACCACCGATGAGCCCCTGCCGCCTGTTGAACCTGACAACGACGCCCGATATACTTTTTTATTAGCCAGAGCAGAAGTTGGCAAAACAAAAACCATTACGATCATGATCAATACCATCAACAATCTGACTTTTCGTGTCATGCTCAGATCCTCCTTTACCATTCAAATACAGATTATTATGATCCAAATTACAAGGATTATTGTAACTACTTTCAAGCAGAGAGTCAAATGAGAATAATAACATTACCTTTTTTGTGCCACTCCCTCACGCCAATTTGATTTGACACCTCTTTCTCAGGCGGTTATACTTGCCGTTTGCATTGATTTTTCCTGCAACCGGAGCAATGACTATGACCACACAATCAACCTCGCGCATCGGCATCTTGACCAGCGGGGGCGACGCTCAAGGAATGGACGCCGCCGTCCGTGCTGTGGTGCGGACCGCCCTGGATCGCGGCGTTGAAGTGTATGCTATCCTCGAAGGTTATGAAGGGTTGGTGCAAGGCGGTGATTTGATCCGCTCGATGGACTGGGATTCTGTCGGTGGCATCATTCATCGCGGAGGAACCATCATCGGCACCGCGCGCAGCGAAGCATTCCGAACTCGCGCCGGTCGCTTGCAGGCAGCACGCAATCTCATCGAAAGAGATATTGACAGCCTGGTGATTATTGGCGGCGATGGCAGCCTCACCGGCGCGAATATCTTCCGCCAGGAATGGAGCGGTTTGATCGCAGAGCTGGTTGAAAAAGGCGAGATTTCACCGGAAAAAGCGCAGGCGCACCCCCACTTACGCATCGTCGGTCTTGTTGGTTCCATTGACAACGATATGTTTGGCACCGATATGACCATCGGTGCAGATTCTGCCTTACATCGTATCACCGAAGCCATTGACGCCATTAGCAGCACCGCGGCCAGCCATCAAAGAACTTTCGTCGTCAAAGTGATGGGGCGCAACTGCGGTTATTTGGCGTTGATGGGCGGTCTCGCCACTGGCGCAGATTGGGTGCTGATCCCCGAAAACCCTCCTGCTGTGGATAACTGGCAAGAGGTGATGTGCGCCCGCCTAAAAGCCGGGCGTCAGGCAGGACGACGTGATTCAATCGTCGTGATAGCCGAAGGCGCCCGCGACCGGTATGGCAATTACATCGGCAGCACCGAAGTGGCGAATGTACTGGAAAAAGCCCTCGGCGAAGAAGTGCGCGTGACCGTGTTGGGACACGTTCAGCGCGGCGGCGCCCCGAGCGCGTTCGACCGAAATCTGGGCACCTTATTGGGCCACGCAGCAGTGGAAACTTTGCTCTCTGCGGATCCTTTGAGCGAACCTCAACTGATTGGTCTGCGCGGCAACCGCATCACCCACTCGCCTCTGATGGAATGCGTTGAAAAAACACGCGCCGTCGCTGAAGCAATCCAAAATCACGACTATGAAACAGCCATGAGCCTGCGCGGCAGCAGTTTTATCGAGGCTTTTCAGACGCTGCTCACCATGTTACGTGTATTGCCGCATCCGCCCCAAGAGGGGCAAAGGCGTTTGCGCCTGGCCGTGATTCACGCCGGGGCGCCGGCGCCTGGAATGAACGCGGCCGTGCGCGCCGCAGTGCGCATTGGGATAGACCGAGGACATATCATGTTGGGTGTGCGCAACGGTTTCCCCGGCTTGGCGGAGGGCGCAATCCAGGAAATGGATTGGATGAGCGTCAATGGTTGGGCGTCGCGCGGCGGTTGCGAATTAGGCACAAGCCGCCGCGTGCCTACCGGCGCAGATTTTTATGCCATCGCGCGCGCTATCGAGGATCATCAAATTGAAGGCATCCTGATGATCGGCGGTTGGGCGGGTTATGAAACCGCCTACCAAATTTTGACGTTGCGAGACAATTATCCCGCCTTCAATATCCCGATTGTATGCCTCCCGGCCTCCATCAACAACAATCTACCCGGCTCCGATCTCAGCATCGGCGCAGATACTGCATTGAATAATATTGTCGAGGCAGTGGATAAAATTAAAGATTCCGCGGTCGCTTTACGCCGGGTTTTCGTCGTCGAAGTGATGGGACGTCATTGCGGTTACCTGGCGCTGATGAGCGGCTTAAGCACCGGCGCAGAGCGCGTCTATCTGCACGAAGAAGGTGTGACTCTCAAAGATTTGCAAGCCGATGTGGAGGCGTTGAATTATGGATTCAAACATGGCAAACGCCTGGGGCTGATGATCCGCAACGAGAACGCCAACGACGTCTATGATACGCCTTTTATGTGTAAGCTCTTTGAAGAAGAGGGACGTGACTTATACGATGTGCGTCAATCCATCCTCGGGCATCTGCAGCAAGGCGGCAACCCCTCGCCTTTTGACCGCATCCAGGCGACGCGCCTGGCAACGCGCTCGATCAATTATCTGATCGAGCAGGTTGAATCCGGCAACGGTCAAAGCGCATTTATTGGGTTGCAAGGCAAAGAAATCAAATTCCATAATCTGGAAGATTTTCCCCGAATGGTGGACTTAAAATTTCAACGCCCAAAACAGCAATGGTGGATGGATTTACGACCGATTGCTCGGCTTCTGGCTCAGCCATGCCCGAAACACCAGCTTGAATCCCAACAGTGATGCATTTTATGGCTTTCGTGTGGAACCCATCTGAAATTTTTTCCGTCTAAAGTTGTAATGCACCTCGTTCGAAAGACCGTTTTCGCCTTATTGATTCTCACCCTGGCAGCCAGTTCATTTGGCGCCGGTTACGCGCTCCGTTGGCGGCAAACGCAGACTCGATTACCTCTTTTAGAGGAAGCCTATCAACTGCTGATCGAGCATGGCCTCAAGCCAATCCCTGCTGAGCCAGCAATGGAATATGGCATGATCCGAGGGATGCTTCAAGCCTACGACGATCCATACACGATATTTCTCGAACCGCCTCAAAATGAATTAGAAGGCAACCGACTGGAAGGACGCTATGGCGGCATTGGGGCAGATATTGATCAAGATAGCCACGGTTTTTGGCGGCTGTTCCCATTTCCAGATAGCCCGGCTGGCAAGGCAGGGGTGATCGAAGGCGATCGCCTCCTCGCAGTAGATGATCTGCGGTTGACGCCCAATACACCGGTTGATACAGTGCAAGCTGCGCTGCGTGGGCCAGTCGGAGAGAAAACGCGCCTTGAAATTGGCCGCCCGCCCCAATTCGAACCTATTGAGGTCATTATAGAGTTTGCCGAGTATCCTTTGCCTTCTGTCACCTGGCGACTGGCCGCCGATGAACCGCGTCTGGGGATTGCTAAAGTAAACCTGATCGCTGCCAGCACAGCGGAAGAGATCCAGCACGCGATAGAGGATCTGAAGCAACGCGGCGCCATCTTTTATATCCTGGATCTGCGTGATAACCCAGGTGGTCTGCTGGATGCCGGTGTAAATATCGCCCGATTGTTCCTCAAAGAGGGTACCGTGATGGAGCAACAATATCGTGGAAGAGATGTGCAGACCTATAAAGTGGAAAAACCCGGCCCTCTGTCCGAAATCCCCCTGGCGGTGTTGATCAACCACGGCAGCGCCAGCGCAGCCGAAATCGCCGCCGGCGCAATAAAAGCCCATCATCGCGCTCCACTCATTGGCGCGCCGAGTTTTGGCAAAGATTCAATCCAACTGGTTTTCACATTGCAAGATGGCTCCAGCTTACATGTCACTGCTGCACGCTGGTGGATTCCTGGCCTACAACCCGCAATCGGCGAAGGCGGTCTGCAGCCTGATATCCTTGTCTCAGAGGAAGAACTTCAAACTGGAGCAGATTCGTTTATTCAGGCTGCCTTGAGCTATTTCCTAAATTCCCCTTAGACACTTATGTTTTCTAAACCTAAATCATCCGATCCAACACAACCCAGCCGACCCAAACAACAAACACCCACTGGGACATCCCCCCAAACGCCAAATACCGCGTCGCCAGGGGGACAGCCAATCTCCCAGCCGCACTTGCCACCCCTGCCCCCCTCAGCGCCTGCGGGAGGAGCGTATATTCCACAACCGTCGCCTCCCCAACCCGGCCGCCCAGCGCCTGCCAAATACCCGGCGAGACGTCAGCGCGCCCAGGCCAAACGTCGCAGCTTGATCCGACCGGGTTGCGTTCTGCCGCTCCTGGCATTGCTGGTCATGCTTTTTCCCGTTGTGATGTATCTGTTCGCGCCCGTACGCACCAACATCCTCTTGATAGGAATTGACTATGTAGATCCCGGCAGCAACCTGGCGCGCAGCGATACCATTATCCTGGCTACTGTGGTCCCATTAAAGCCATATATTGGGCTACTCTCCATCCCGCGTGATCTGTGGGTCACCATCCCAGGATACGGCGAAAACCGCATCAACACCGCGCACTTCTTCGCTGAAGGAGAAAAGCCCGGCAGCGGGCCCCAAGCGTTGCGGCAGACCATTGCTCAGAATTTTGGCGTTGACGCGCCTTATTATGTGCGGATTCGTTTCGAGGGATTTCGCGAAATCGTGGACGCTATGGGTGGAGTGGATATTGTTCTAAACGAAGCCACTGCCGGCTATCCAGCTGGAAAACATCACCTCAATGGACAAAAGGCGTTGGCGTTTGTGCGACATCGCGCCGATTCAGACGACTTCTTCCGCATGGCTCATGGGCAATTGATGATAAAAGCCCTATACAAAAATCTGCTTAATCCTGCCAAGTGGCCGCGTCTGCCAGCAGTCGCCAATGCTTTCTTTAAGTCGGTGGATACAAATCTCCCCCTCTGGTTGTGGCCGCGCATTGGGTTAGCCCTCCTGCGCGCTGGGCCGGATGGAATTGACAATCATGTCATCAGTCGTGAGATGACCACACCCTTTATCACGTCGGAAGGCGCTAACGTGTTGGCTCCTAAGTGGCCGCAGATCCACCAATTGGTTCGACAGATTTTCAACAACTAGCTTTTCACCAATATTTTCGTCCCAGAAGACCGTGAGCTACGAAGCTTGACCTATTGAAGGATTACGCGGCGCGTCATCAAGTATGCTACAATAATATGAATGGAAACAGGCATTAAAGTCGTTGCAACAAACCGAAAAGCCGGTCACGAGTATTTCCTATTGGAGCGGCTCGAAGCCGGTATTGCGCTCCAGGGCAGCGAAATTAAATCCATCCGCGCGGGGCAGGTCAGCCTGGCGGAGGCTTATGTGCGCGTAGATGGGCGCGAAGCCTGGTTGGAGGACGCTCATATTGCCCCCTATGAGCAGGCCGGGCGCTATAATCATGACCCGCGTCGCCCGCGACGCTTATTGCTGCATCGTAAAGAGATTCGCCAACTTTGGGACCAGGTGCGGCAAAAGGGCGTCACTATCGTACCCGTGCGAGTTTATTTGAAGAATGGACGGGCAAAGGTCGAAATTGCGGTAGCGAAAGGCAAAAAGCTCTATGATAAACGGGAAGCCATCGCGAAACGGGATATTCAGCGCGAGATGGAAAGAGAATTCCGAAGGCGAGGGGGATAATACTCATGCGCCGCAAACAATCCACGGGGTAAATTCCCTCCCCTTGGAAGCCAAACGCGCCATCTATACCAGCCTTATCCCAGACGAATTGCTGCAACTCTTTCAAATTGATCTATCGCCGCAGAATCCCCACCTTCAGGATATATTGCGTTTATCCAGCGATTCGTCGAGTCACGTTGCAGAAATGGCGCTTTTCCATGAGCCCGGGTTCCCTGATCCGGTGCTCTATGGACAGATTAGCGACACAATGAATGGGCAAATTCATGTGTTACTTTATGTATTGAACGACCCCAATTCACCTCGCTTCGATGTGGATCGTCTTCCTGACGGCAGACCCACACGATTCGGCACGCAGCATCGCA
>DYGV01000161.1 GCA_020724505.1 Anaerolinea thermophila | reverse complement strand
GAACATGGATCAGTACCCCTTCTAGGCTAATTTATTAACTGTTAGAATTCTGGGTAGCTGAAAAATTCAGCTACCCAGAATTCTTGCAATCATATTCTTTTCATAAGGTGAATGATCAATGACAGAAGAAATCCTCCGTGTCGAGCATGTCAGCAAACAGTTTACAGGCGTGGTGGCTCTCGATGATGTCAGCCTAACCATTCATAAGGGGGAGATCTGCTGTCTAGTAGGAGAGAACGGTTCCGGAAAATCCACCATGATCAAGATTATTTCGGGGGTGTGTACACCGGATAAGGGTGATATTTATATCAATAATCATCATTATAAAAAACTCACCCCAATCGAATCAATGCGCGAAGGGGTCCAGGTGATCTATCAGGATTTTTCGCTTTTCCTTAACCTAACCGTGGCAGAAAACATTGCAATTAATGAGCAGCTTTTCACCGGCAAACAATTGGTGAACTGGAATGAGATTTACAGAATTGCTAAGGAAGGGCTCACAAAAATTAATGTGACCATCCCGTTGGACTCTCTTGTAGGCACGCTTTTCACCGCTGACCGCCAATTGATCGCAATTGCAAAAGCGATCCTGGCGGAAGCGCACATAATCATCATGGATGAACCCACAACGGCATTAACCCAGAGAGAAGTCCACTCTCTGTTCAGAGTAATAAATGAACTCAAAGAACAGGGCATTTGCACCCTTTTCGTCAGCCATAAGCTCAACGAAGTGGTTGAGATAGCTGACCGGATAGTTATATTCCGCAACGGCAAGAAGGTGATGGATCAGGATCTCAAATGTCTTGATATCAAGACGATGGAATATTACATGACCGGCCGGAAAATAGATACCAGCGCAATAGAGCAAGACAAAATAGATGAGAAAGCAAAACCACTGCTGAAGGTTGAGAATTTCAACCTGTCGCACGGTTTTTTTGATGTTTCGTTCGAGCTGAAACCCAAAGAAGTATTAGGCATTACAGGACTGCTGGGTTCCGGTCGGACCGAACTGGCGCTCGCCTTGTTTGGCGAAATGCCGGCGGATTCCGGTAAGGTATATGTGGAAGGCAAAGAAGTCAAGACCAAAAGCATCAAGGATGCCGTCAAATATGGCATCGGCTATGTGCCTCAAGACCGCATCCGTGAAGGGCTATTCCTTAATCAGTCAATCGGCAATAACATCGTTGTCAGCATCATTGATAGTCTCATCGGGAAATTACGCTTGCTGGATTCCAAATCAATCAAGAGAACAACAGATAATTGGATAAAACAGCTTGGTGTCAAGACACCCTCGGGCGAGCAGCCGGCGAAGAGTCTTTCCGGCGGGAATCAGCAGCGCCTGGTGCTGGCCAAATGGCTGGCTAGCAATTCCAAGATCCTCATTCTCAATGGCCCCACAGTGGGTGTTGATGTGGGTTCTAAAGCCGAAATCCATAAGCTGATCCGCACCCTGGCCAAGCAGGGTATGGGCATCCTGTTGATTTCCGATGATATCCCAGAGCTGATGCAAACCTGCAACCGCATCCTGCTGATGCGCAAAGGCAGGATTGTAAAGGAGTTCAAACGAGTGAAAACCGCAGAAGAGGAGCTCAACAAGGAGTTAGTTGCAGGTGACATTTCGAATAGCAGAAAAACCGAATAAAGGGTAGAACAATGCTTAAAAAAATCGTCAAGACCAATGAATTTGTGACTTTTCTAATTCTGGTAGCCTTATCGATTACCATCGGCTTGATCAATCCAGCTTTCTTTTCGATATCGATGGGTTTTGATGTGTTACGCGCCGCTGTTGTGTACTGCATTATGGCGTTCGGAGTATTGTTAGTGATCATTTCAGGCGACGTGGATATTTCCTTCGTGGCTATCGCTGCGATGGCGTCTTTTACAACTCACATGCTGCTGATTAAGATGGGTTACGAGGGCGGTATTTTGTTGTATTACGTTATCGCCTGTGGTCTGGGTTTATTGGCAGGACTCTTGAATGGGTTCATTATCTCCCAATTTAACCTGCCCGTTTTTAATGTTTCCCTGGCTACTATGACCATGTGGTATGGATTCACATTATTTTTTATTGGGGCTACATCCAATTTCGATCTGCCAAAAGGCACTGTGGGATATTACGCTAATTTCATCATTAAGGTGCAAGACCCCTTTGTGGGTGAAGCTGGTTTGCATGTATCAACTATTTATGTTGTGGTAATTGGCCTGTTCGTTTGGTGGCTCTTGAAATACACCACCTTGGGACGCGGCATTTTCGCCATGGGTGGTAACCGCGAATTGGCGGTCCGATCCGGTTTCAACATCAAACTCATCACTTTCGTCACTTGCGCCATCGTTGGCGTCCTTGCGGCTATCGCTGGTGTTACCCAGGGTTTACTGAGCCGCTATTTTAACCCAACATTGTTTATTGGCCAGAGCCTCCTCGATGTGCTGGCGGCAGTCATACTGGGGGGCGCGGCCATAACCGGCGGACGCGGTTCGGTGATAGGCACTTTTCTAGGAGTGATCTTGGTGCAGCTAATCAACCGAGCTTTGATTCTCACAGGTATCCCGGTGGAATGGCAACGTTTTGTGGTTGGCGTTATCCTGATTCTCTTCATCTCGATCCCCGCATTGCACGAGCGGCGAACCAGAAGGCTTGCTCGTACTACGGAGCTGGCTGAAGAATAATCTGAGAAAGCAGATAATAATATGAACATGAACATAAAATCAATCGTAACAGGTATTAAAAACGGGATATCTAGTTTCCTGAAGAAATTCCGCATTGAAAGCCAGACATTACTTTTAGTTGGCGTTTTTGCAGTTCTGATAGTTTTCTTTTCTCTTACTGAAAAGGGTTTCTTAACTACACGAAGCATCACTTCAATGGGTTTCCAATTACCAGAAATTGGCCTATTGAGCCTGGCAATGATGATCACTATCCTTATAGGGGGTATAAACCTTTCGGTGAACGCTACAGCTAACCTGGCTGCGGTTTTAGCTGGATTTTTCATGGTCAAATTCATTCCCCAGGGCGCTGCGGAGAGTCAAATCATTTTGTATATTGCACTTGCGTTACTGATTGCCTTACTGGTTGGTTTCATCAGCGGAGCGTTAAATGGCTTGCTGGTGGGCTATATCGGTGCGTCGCCAATCCTGGCAACCCTGGCTACTCTTTCTTTTTATACTGGTATTTCGGTTGGATTGACCAAAGGCCGGACGGTCACCGGTTTTCCTGAACAACTTTCGGTTATCGGCAGCAAGACGCTGCTGGGGATTCCTATTCCGTTCCTCGTCTATGTCCTGTTTACCGCGATCACTTATCTTTTGCTCAATCATACTACCTTTGGTTTCAAGGCGCGCATGCTGGGCTCTAATCCTACTGCTTCCAATTTTTCCGGTATCGATAACAAAGCTATCACCATGCGCATCTATATCCTCAGCGGCATCATCGCAGCCATTTCAGGCATTTTGGTGATGGGCCGGACAATGTCTGCAGCTTATGAATATGGCGCCACAACCTACGTGCTGCTAGCCATTTTGATCGCTATGCTGGCAGGAATTAACGCAGGATTTGGGAACGTGATCGATGTTTTCATTTCCGCGACTATCCTGCAAATCCTTTCCACTGGATTTCATATGATGCTGGCTGGTGTCCGTGGCAGCTCATTCTTTAAAGATTTCTCCTGGGGCATTTTGTTGATCACTATCTTTGTCATTAATTACTTTACCCGCGGACGAAAAGCCAGGGAATGAGCAGAATGTGGGTTATCAAGAAAATCCTGTTGGCTCAGTTATCTCTAAATACCTAACTCGTTATCATTCTCGGGCAGTAAGCTAATCGATTACGAGCAATGATAACACGAAACACTCATGACCTTCGGTCACAAAGCACGCAGGTGAAAAAATTTAATATCTAACTGGCTATCCAAATATTTTTTATTACGAGATTATGAGGTGAGGATTTTCAGGTGAAAAAATCTTTTTGGAGGGTAAGTCTCAATGGATAAACGTTGGAAGCAGCTAGGCGATTTATTGGTGAATTACTCCACGCAGGTAAAACCAAGCGAAAAAGTGATGATCGCCATGGTGGAAACGGAATCCTTCCCGCTGGTGTATGCAATCTATGAAGCTGCCACCAAAGTTGGGGCGTACCCACAGGTGCAATTTCTTTCTGAGGAGCTTAACCATCTGACCATGAAATACGGCAGCCAGGAGCAAATTGGCTGGATCCCCGAGATCGAAGCCTACGGTATGGAATGGGCGGATGTGTACTTTGGTTTACGTGGCGCGCACAACCTGAACGTGCATTGGGACATCTCCTCCGATAAGCTCTCGCTCTTCCGCAAAGCAATGGGCAAGATTTCCACCCTCCGCTGGGGAAAGACACGCTGGTGCCTGCTGTGCCTGCCCAATGCCTCCCTGGCGGAGCGGGCGGGTGTGGATGAAGAGACCATCACGGATATGTTTTTCAACGGCTGCCTGCTGGATTGGTCAAATATCAGCCAGGAATGGAAGCGCTGGACTGACATCCTGAACAAGGGAAAACACATCCGCGTTGTGGACAAGGACACCGACTTGAGCTTCTCCGTAGAAGGACGCAGCTGGGATGTGGCAGATGGCCATATGAACATGCCAGACGGAGAGGTCACCACGGCGCCGGTTTGCGAAACTGTCGACGGGCAGATCTATTTTGACTTTCCCGGCGTACTGGGGGGTCGGCTGGTGTATGACATACGTCTGAAATGGGAGAAGGGTAAGCTGGTCAGCGCCACTTCCTCCACCAACCAGGACTTTTTACAGTCTGTGGTCAATACGGATCCAGGCGCCAGCCTGGTCGGTGAGTTCGCCTTTGGCACCAATCCATATGTGGATACTTTCTGTAAGGATATCCTGATCGATGAAAAGATTGGTGGCACCATTCACATTGCTCTTGGGCGCGCCTATCCCAACAGCGGCGGCACCAACCAGTCCGCCATCCACTGGGACATCATCAAAGATATGCGTAAACAAGGGCAGGTGTATCTGGATGGCAAGCTGATCTTTGAAAACGGCAGGATGCTGGTGTAGGAAAAACAATAACTGAGTATAGAAAGGATGCCTGCTATGCCTGGTGAGTATTTGCTCGGCGTTGATATTGGGACTTATTCTTCCAAGGGCGTACTGGTGGATAACGCCACCGGAGAAACTATCGCTATGTACACGGTCGAGCATAGCCTTTCCATGCCCAAACCGGGCTGGGTGGAGCACGACCCCGACAAAGTGTGGTGGGGCGAGTTCGTGGAGATCTGCCGCCAGCTGATTACGCAGAGCAAGATTGACCCTGGGCAGATCAAAGGCATTGGCACAAGCGCCATCGGTCCATGCGTGCTGCCCATCGGCGCCAGCGGCAAACCGCTACGCCAGGCCATCCTGTACGGCATAGACACGCGCTCCTTCAAAGAAATCGAAGAACTTGAGCAGGCTATCGGCAAGGAAAAGATCTTTAACACCGCCGGCTCGCACCTTTCCACCCAGGCGGCTGGTCCTAAAGTGTTATGGATCAAGAACAATGAGCCTGAAGTCTATAAGAGGACTAAATATTTCCTGACCAGCCAGGCGTATATTGTATACAAACTGACGCGTCAGGCGACGATAGACATCTATACCGCCGGAGGCTATGCTCCGTTGATAGACAATATTAAGTACGAGTGGTCTGCGGAAATGGCCAAATATGTCGCCCCGCTCGACACTATGCCCAAGCTGTTTTGGAGCTGCGAGGTGGTGGGCGGAGTCACGCCGGAAGCGGCCAAAGAGACCGGCCTGGCGGAGGGCACCCCAGTGATCACTGGCACCACTGACGCCGCGGCCGAAGCTATCAGCGCCGGCGTGGCGGATATCGGCGACATGATGATGATGTTCGGCAGCAGCATTTTCTTTATTCTCAAGACTGAAAAACTGGCGCCCACCGAGCATTTCTGGAGCTCCAATTGGCTTGAAAAGGGCACCTACGCCTTCCTGGGCGGCATGTCCACTGCCGGCAGCCTGACGCGCTGGTTCCGTGATAACCTGGCGCCAGTGGAAGTGGCCGCGCAAAACGCCAGCGGCGAAAACGCTTACGCTGCCATGGCGAAGATGCTGACGCAATCGCCGCTGGGCGCCAATGGATTGATCGCCCTGCCGTACTTTGAGGGCGAGCGCACCCCCCTGCATGACCCGAACGCTAAAGGCGTACTGTTCGGGTTGACACTCAAGCACACCCGCGCGGATATCTACCGAGCCATTCTGGAGGGGGTTAGCTTCGGCATCCGCCACAACGTGGACAGCATGCGCGCCGAGGGCGTGGTGCCCAAACGTATCCTGGGTGTGGGCGGCGGTACCAAGAACCTGGAATGGATGCAGATGGTCAGCGACATCGCCAATATCGAAATGGTCATCCCCGAGCAGCAGATCGGTGCCAGCTACGGCGATGCCTTCATGGCGGGCGTGGGTGTGGGCAAGTTCAAGAACCTTTCTGAGATCACCAAATGGGTGAAAAGCAAGCACAACATCAAACCCAATGCTGATCGTAATAAGAAGTACGAACCATTGTATAAGATCTACCGCGAGCTGTACACGCAGACCGCGCCTTTGATGCATGAACTTTCGCGGATGTACCGCGGATAAGCAATATCTATCTATTTGGAGGAGAAGGATATGAGCAAATACTGGACTGAGGATGTCATGGGGTGCCAAAAGCCGATCATCGCGATGTGCCATCTTTCTGCCCTGCCCGGCGATCCATCCTACGATAAAGAGGGCGGAATGAAGAAAATCATCGAAAGGGCGCGCAAGGACCTGCTGGCGCTACAGAGCGGCGGCGTGGATGCGGTGATGTTTTCTAATGAATTCAGCCTGCCGTATTTGACCAAAGTACAGCCTGTCACCATCGCCTGCATGGCGCGCATCATCGGCGAGTTGATGGCGGATATCAAAATCCCCTTTGGCGTGAACGCGCTGTGGGATCCAATTGCCTCGCTTGACCTGGCAGTGGCGACTGGCGCGAAGTTTGTGCGCGAGGTGTTCACCGGTGTGTATGCTGGCGATCTGGGCTTGTGGAACACCAACTGCGGCGCGGTGGTGCGCCATCAGCACGCCATCGGCGCGGAGCATGTGAGGCTGCTGTTCAATATTGTTCCGGAATCCGCGCGCTACCTGGCGGAGCGGGGAGTGGTGGAGATCGCCAAGTCCACCGTGTTCAACGCCCGCCCGGATGCGCTGTGCATCTCCGGCCTGACCGCCGGCGCTGAGACTGACATCCAGATCCTCAAGAACGTAAAGGAGGCCGTACCCAATACAGTCGTGTTCGTCAATACTGGCGTGTGTCTGGAAAGCGTGGAAGAGCAGTTAGGTATTGCGGACGGGGCAGTGGTGGGCACCACCTTCAAGATCGATGGCGTATTTGAACACGAGGTGGACGAAGGACGCGTGAAGGCTTTCATGGATAAGGTGAAAGCGTTCCGCAAAAACCTGTAATTCAATATCAAACTATTAGTTTCATAATCATGTACCGACACGGCATACCCCTTTCGGGCACAGGTGCCGTGTCGCTACGAATTTATTATTAAATTTATTGGGGTATGCACTTGACTCCTGTAACCACAAGATATAGTAACAACTTGATATCCTTGGCCGCAATATATTGTATTAGGGGGAGTCAAGCAGATACCCCTATAAATTTATTCCTCGAGTGGCGCTTTTCGCCCTCATCTGCTGCGGGTACATTGAACATGGGCAGCGCGCCGCCCAGGGCCTGTTCGCGCACGGCCTTCTCGATCTCGGCGGAGAGCTCAGGGTTGTGGGGCGGGAAATCCTTGGCGTTCTCGAGACCCTGTCCCAGGCGCACATCCCCGTAAGAGAAGAACGCGCCGTGCTTTTGGATAATATCCATCTGGCTGTCCAAGTCAATGATATCGCCAGCCTTAGAAATGCCCTCGTTGTACATGATGTCGAACTCGGCGGTGCGGAGGGGCGGGGCGACCTTGTTCTTAACCACCCGCACACGCACGCGGTTGCCGGTAATCTCCGCCCTGGCCTTGATGGACTGGATGCAGCACACGTCCAGGCGGATGGTGGCGTAGAACTTGAGCGCGAGGCCGCCGGGGGTGGTCTCGGGGGTTGCCGAACATCACGCTGCTCTTTTGTCTTAATTGGTTGGTGAACACCACCCCCGTCTTTGTCTGGTTGATGGCGCCGGAGAGCTTGCGTAGCGCCTGCATGCCCATGGTGGCGTCGCCCATGTCGCCTTCGATCTCCGAGCGCGGTACCAGTGTGGCCACCGAGTCCACTACCACCAGGTTCACCGCGCCTGAGCGAACTAAGGTCTGCACGATCTCCAGCGCCTGTTCGCCAGTATCCGGCTGGGATATGAGCAGGTCTTCCACGTTCACGCCCACCTTCTGCGCTTCCGCGGTGAGGTGAAGGCACAGCGTGGTCTTGCCAGACGCTTCCGGTCCGAAGATCTCAGCTACCCGACCCGCGTGGCAAGCCGCCCACTCCCAGGGCGATATTCAGCGAAAGCGAGCCGGTAGGAATGGCTTCCACTTACATGTGCTTGGCTTCACCCTGGCGCAAGATGGAGCCCTTGCCGTAGCGCTTGATGATATCGTCCAGCGCTTTGGTGAGCACGGCTT
>DYGV01000160.1:2034-8716 GCA_020724505.1 Anaerolinea thermophila | reverse complement strand
GGCGGATCGAATCGATAGTGAAAAAAACTGCGCATGTCAGGTTTGTTAGCAGCAAGGGATGGATTGGAAAAAGCGGAAAAGGTTGGGAAAAATGGAAATTCGGTGGGGCTGTCAAAGTAGGTATTCTACAGATAGTCATGAGGAGCATCTGCGAAGGATGTGAAAAAAGCCCACGTTTTCTACTGGTGACATGCCCCTGCCATGATGGCAGGTATGAGACGATCAGTTCCCATATATCCCCTCGAGCCTGTTATGCAATTTTAACAAACCCTTCATCTCTACCTATTGGAAAAGATATCCAAGCGCCCGAATGCAGTTCAGACTCGCGGCAGGTATTATTCACCTGACTTAGGAACCTGGGTGATGATCTGACCTTATCCCAGACAGGTTTCTATGGAGAACCCCACCAGCTCCCATTGGATATTATGGGCGGGCAGTGGCGTGGGATTACAGAACCATCTGGAGTATGAGTTAAGAGAGTGAAGTTGGGCGGGTTTCAGAATGTTTATTTCATTACAGAGCCGGCAGGAAAGTAATATAGAATAGTATATTGAAATCCCAGCCCGGAGCCCTGCAAAAAGAAAATCCATCGAGTTATGAGCGCAGCTTCCTTAATTCCGATCAGTGATATCAAGATCCGCATCCCCATCAGACGCCGTGAACTTGTCACCCGGTCGCGCCTGATCGACAAATTGTATGAACAGATCGACAAGCCGCTCCTTTTTGTGATCGCCCCAGCCGGATACGGAAAGACCTCGCTCCTGGTGGATCTTTCTGGGCAGATCGAGATTCCGTTCTGCTGGCTCTCGCTGGACGCCCTCGATCAGGAGCCGCAGCGTTTTCTAAATTATCTGATTGCCTCGATTTCGATGCGCTTCCCGGAATTTGGGCGGGATTCCCGCTCGGTTTTATCCGGCATGACCTCCCTTGCCTCGGACCTGGAACAGGTCCTTGTGACCATTACCAATGAGATCGGTACCAGAATTCGGGATCACTTTGTCCTTGTTCTGGACGATTATCATTTTGTGGAAGGGTCTGCGGAGATTGGAGATTTGATCGGACGCTTTCTGCAGCTTGCCGGGGAAACAGTCCATCTGATCATCTCCTCGCGAAATCTGCCGGACCTGCCCTTTGCCCCATTGATGATGGCGCGCAACCTGCTGGGTGGGTTATCCTTCAAAGATCTGGCGTTTCATGTTGAGGAAATCCAACAATTATTCCATCAGAACCAGGGGGTGGAGATCAGCCAGCAGGATGCTGAATCGCTGCAACGGGAAACCGAGGGCTGGATTGCGGCCATTCATCTCAGTCAGGGGGGATCGGCATCGTTGCCTCAATTCAACCCACTGGTATCCACCGCGGTTTTGTTCGATTTCTTTTCCAGGGAGGTCATGGATCGGCTGCCGGGTCCACTGCGCAGGTTTATGCTGTTGACCTCCTTGTTCGAAGCCTTCGATAAGGATTTGTGCAAAAAGGTTTTGGACCCACTCCTGGTGGAAGCAGATGGGGAGTTGGATTGGGCCGCCCTGTTCCGACAAGTGCAAGCAGGTAATCTTTTTTGCGAATCGTTGGACCATGAAGGCAGGCAGATCCGTTATCATCATCTTTTTCAGCACTATCTCCGGTCCCGGATCCAGTATGAGGAGCCAGCACTGGCGTGGGGGATCCAGCAGGGATTGGCACAGGTTTATGAAGAGCAACATAACTGGGAAGAGGCATTGCAGATCTATGATCGGTTGAGCGATTATAAGAACCAGATTCGCGTCCTTCGTATTGCCTGCAATCATTTTATAAGTGCCGGGCGGATTCTCACCCTCGACAACTGGTTGAAGAAGCTGCCGGTCGACCAGGTTTATGCCCATCCTGCAATGGTCTCGTTACAGGGGGTGGTGCTATCCACCCAGGGGGATCAACGCCAGGCATTAAGACTTCTGAACCAGGCAGAAGCCGGTATACGTAATTCGGGGGAGTCAGTCGAATGGATTATCGCACTCGTCCGTCGTGCTGAAGCCTATCGCCAATTGGGCCAATATGATGCTGCCTTGCGGGATGTCGATCAAATCCTGACAATCAAAGATGGATCATCGGAACCTGATCGACAGGCTGTGTATGCCGAGGCTAAACGGATCAAAGGACTGGCATTGTTCGGGCAGGGTCTGGTGCGGGACTCCCTGCCTTGGCTGGAGAATTCCCTGCAGGACTACCAGGTGCTGGGCTTGCAAAATCAGATCCCCATCCTGGAGACCGAACTGGGGGTGGTGTATCGTCGACTCGGGGAGCCGCAGGTCACTGCGCAATATTATGCCAGCGCGCTGGCAGCGTTGGAGCGTTCCGGCAATTCCGGCTGGAGGGCGCGTCTTCTGAACAATATGGGCATGTTGAAATATATGACCGGGGAACTGGAACAGGCTCACCACCTGTTAAAAGATGCGGTACAAACTGCCGGGCAGTGCGGATATAACCGCATTCAGACCAATGCCCTGATCAGTTTGGGGGATCTTTATGCAGAATTGCAAAGCCTGGATTCTGCCTATGCCTGTTACGACCAGGCCTTGACCCAGGCTACCCACCTGGGACATTCCATGTACATTTTCTATGCTTCTCTGGGCGAGGCACGCCTGAAACGCCTGGGTGGGGATCCGGCACTGGCCATGCGCGAATTGAGACAGGTTAGATTATCCCAGACCCACCTGGGGAGTTTTGAGAGGGCCTCTTTCAGCCTGGAGCAGGGCTTGTGCCTGCTGGAAAGTGGACGATTGGATGAAGCCCAAGTCTCCCTTTATGAAGCCCAGTCCCTGTATGGGGAGGGGGGCAACCAGGCCGAAAACCTCATCGCCCGAATGTGGCATGATACGGTTACGGCGATCCTGTCGGCAAGACCCGTTGACCCGGCCTTGCTGGAAGCGCTGCCTGTCTATCGGGAATGGCGCAATCCGACCCCGATCATGCTCAATGCCGGAAGGATATTCCACTGGGTGAAGGCGAATGGTTACACTCGTCTGTTCCGTGCTTCGGGATTCTGGCTGTTCCTCGAACAAGGCCACCGGACCTTGGAGGGGGTGGGATCTGTGCGTGAAGTTATTTTGACGAGTTCGCAGGAGTCGGATCGCCTGCAGATGCCCCGCCTGGAGATCCGGACCCTGGGGGAGGTGCAAGTCCTATTGGATGGGCGTCTGGTCGGGTTGTCAGACTGGCAGACCCGCGAGGCACGGGATCTGTTCCTGTACATGTTGCAATCCCCGCCCCGCACGAAGGACCAGATCGCAATGGATTTCTGGCCGGATCTATCCCCCGCCCGCCTGAAGATGCGCTTCAAGATCAACATCTATCGCATCCGGCAGGCCCTGGGGCAGGATGTGATCCTTTTCAAGGATGATCAGTATAGCTTTAACCGCAGTCTCCATTATTCCTGGGATCGTGAGAAATTTGACGATATGATGTCAGCCTCGGCACGAAAGACAGCCCCCCGGGAACGCATGGAAATCCTGGAGCAGGCTCGTACCCTGCTGAGAGGACAATATTTGGAGAATATTGAAGCATCCTGGGCGGAGGTTGAACGGCAACGCTATGAAGAACGGCGCAGGGATTCCATGTTGGCGCTGGCGCGACTATATTTCGAGTGGGGATCCACTCAGAAAAGCCTGGAACTGGCGCGCGAGCTGCTCTCTGTCGATCCGTTATTGGAACCCGCCCACCGTCTGATCCTGGAGGTCTGTGCTGTGCAGCATGATCCAGCCGGTTTGTCCCAACAATACCATTTGTACCGGCAACTGCTGAAAGAGGAGCTCGGCATGCTGCCCTCCCAGGAGATACGAAATCTGTACGAAAAACTATTGACCACAATTTGAGGCCACCTTTGTAACCGGGGTACGTGTAAAGTGGGGGAAATCTTTCCAAACCAAAAGGTGCCCCATGAAAAAAACAATTTCCAATATCCTTTTCAATGTAACAAAAATCAACAGAACCCATCTCCAGTTGCTGTGGGTTTTGCTGGCTCTGTCCATGATGGTCCTGGGAGCCGGTGCTCCTGAAGATGTTGGCGGAATTGGCATCCGTTAATCAAAGCAACTGATTGTTTGAGGCGGAACTTTCGGACGGGATAATGCCGGGTGGCATCGCTGCGCCTGGCATCTGTCCTTTGCTGCACTCTTCGAAGGAAAAGTCCCGCCCTCTAACGATGCATTAAGAGGCCCGCGGAGGGATGGAGGCACAACAACCATTTTGAGATACAGGAGCCAGACCATGATCACCAAAACAATTACGGGACGAACCATTACCACGTTCCCGGTTGCGACGGACCTGAATTCCATCCGTCGCCTTCTAGTTGCAGCGGTCATCGACCCAGTCTTTTGTGCCTGCCTGCTTAAAACACCTGGGAAGGCAGTCCGGGAGGGTTTCGGTGGTGAAGACTTTCCGTTGACGGACAACGCATACGAAGTTATCGCTTCCATTCGGGCGGGGACCCTGACTGAATTCATTTACCTGCTTGATGAACAGATCCCCATACTATAGGAGCCGATCCGATCCCCTGGATCCTGAGGTTGCAAATGGAGGGATTGGCTCCCTCCCGGACAGGGCGTTCAGTGATCCCTTCAAGGAATGCCTGGCATGGGGCAGCCGCTGGGTGCGATTTATTGCAGAACGCTTCCATATGCAGCGGGTTTGGCTGGCACAGGTGGATGAGGATGATTTGCCGGTCTGGGTCGCAAGTTACCCGGGTGAACTTCAATCTCCACCATCGATAATGCCGGGTTGGGAGATCAAGGATTTGTCAATCCAGGGCGCAGAGAAGGATGGCATATTCCTGTTGACCAAAGCCCGTACACCGATCGGCTGGCTGGCTGTGGAGGGGGACTCCCCGCAACCCATCCCGCAGGAGGTACGGGAGGGAATATCCGCACTGATACCCCTTATGAGCGGGGAATTCCTTCATGAACTGGAACGCAATCGTTTGTATCGGGCGGAAAACCGGATCACCCTGCTATTGCAATCCAGCCTGGAGATCCAAAGCGTTCTACCGCAAATCCTGGAGGCGATGGCAGAAGCCCTTGAAGCAGATGTCGCGCTTTCATTTTCCCATTCCCAATCCGCCGGGGATCGCCCGCTGCTTGCCACCTACAGCAAAGAGGTCGAATTCCTGATGGAGGAATATGAGGCGCTGGATGCCGATCTGGGGGAGAATTCTTCATCAATGGATGGGCGTCCCGCCCTCCGTTACGATTTCTCCACCTGCCCGGCGCATATTCGCTTCATTCAGCGGAAAACGCAGGTGGATTTTGCGACCTATTGCATTTTGCCGCTGATCGGACGCAATGAACCCGCCGGGATCCTGGAGTTTCTTTGGAAAATCCAGGTTGTACTAACGACCCTGCAGGAGGAATTCCTTGAACGAATCGCCCGGCAGATTGCTCTGGCGGTGGAGCGCTCCACCGTGGTCCGGGACATGCGACACGCCAGTCAGGGTATGATGAACGGCTACAATGCCATGTTTGAAGGGTTAACCCGTATTCTGGGGCTGCGCGATCATGAGACCGAAGAGCATACCCTGCGGGTTACCCGCCTGACCATGCGCCTGGTGGAGTCCCTGCGCATCCCTCCCGAACAATGGGGAGCAATCCGGCGGGGAGCCCTGCTTCACGATATTGGCAAATTGGGAGTGCCGGATGCGATTCTACTCAAACCGGGCAGTCTTTCGGAATCCGAAAGACGCATGATGCAATTGCACGTCATCTATGGATACAACATCCTGTCCCCGATCTCCAACGCGCCGCAAACCCTCGATATTGTGTTGTATCACCATGAAAAGTGGGATGGCAGCGGCTACCCTGGCAAACTACGGGCGGAACAGATTCCCCAGGTGGCGCGCCTTTTTGCCGTTGTGGATGTGTATGATGCCCTGACCACGGACCGGCCGTACCGTACTGCCTGGACACAGACCAAGGCGGTGGGGTACCTGAAAGAACAATCTGGCAAACATTTTGATCCCAAAATGGTGGCTGCCTTTCTGCAGGTGGTCGGTGATGACACCGATCTCTGACCTGTGAATCCATTTTTCAACATTCGGTTACGGTGCTTAAACCCTTACATCAAGGATTTCTGATTCCATGAAAGTTAATTTATTTTCCACAAATCGTCTTCTGTCACGTCGACCTACTTTTGCCCCATGGGTAATTATGTCATTAATGGATTTTATCCTACGTGGCAGTTCGGAGAAAAAAGCGGCTTTTGAGAGCGTTTTTATGGTTCAAAACCGCCAATTTCGAGTCAACAAATCTTCCATTATTTGCCTTAAGTAAACTTTCCATCTCCAACGAAAACACACAACCAGGCAAGTTCTGGAAAGAGATTTGCAACATACGCGATTGAACCACCCGCAATATTCAATCCGCATTTTTTCAAAGTGTTGAGTGATTCTCCCGGATATGGTTTCAGGCTATGGCGTTTGGGTAATGATAATTTCTGGTTCAACTGGCAAATTGGGACAAACCGCCTGATACGGTAACGCATCACCGATGTATTGTTGCCATTCTTCAAGGGTTAAATTACGCATCATTCCTGAACAGGCATTTACAATCAAATCTGCAGGCATCCATTTCCAAACACGAACCGTTCCATCTTCACTGCCCGAAAGGACATATTTTCCATTGGGGCTAAAGGCTACAGTGAGTACTTTGTTCTCGTG
>DYGV01000160.1:0-2024 GCA_020724505.1 Anaerolinea thermophila | reverse complement strand
TACGCGCAATCTCACTGCCACTGGAAAGTTCCCATACGCGGGCTGTACCATCATCACTTCCCGAAATCACATATTTCCCGGTGGAACTAAAAGCGATAACAGATACGCTTCCGTCATGAGTCATTCGAGCGACTTCCTTGCCGCTGGCCAATTCCCAAATGCGCGCAGTGCCATCATCACTTCCCGATGCAACGAATTGCCCATCCGGGCTGAAGGACACGGAATTCACGCCAGCGAACACTCCCCCTTGATGTACCATCCGGACAACCTCACTTCCCGTGCCAGACGACCATACGCGAACGCTTCCATCCAGACCTCCCCAAACCACATATTTCCCATCCGGGCTTGTAGCAACGGAAAGCGTATCATCATTGCCCCGCTTTTGTGCCGGGTATTCCGTCCTTGTTCCATTTATCACATCCCAAACCTGGGAGCTTGTATCATCACTCGTGGTGATATATTTGCCGTCAGGGCTGATAGATACCGATGTCAGCATGCGATCCCCATAGACTAGGCGGGCAACCTCCACGCTGCTTATGGATTCCCACATCCGCACGGTCCCTTTGGAGCAATATCTATCTTCCTCATTATCCAGCTCTTCGCACCCGCAAGAAATAACATAATTCCCGTCCGGGCTGAAGGTCGCCGCAGAAGCATAGAGGTCATATGTCGTTCGGGCAACTTCTCCGGCTCGACTTGTTTTCCATACATACAACGTGAACACTCCGCCCGAGACGATAAGATCCCCATTCCGGCTGAAGGCAACAGTGGATACATTTTCATCGTGGGTCACACGGGCAATCTCATTTCCGCCGGCGATCTGCCATACCCGTGCGGTGCCATCGGAACTTCCGGAAATAATGTATTCTCCATTTGGATGAAAAGCTATTGAGTTCACAGTATCATCGTGGGTCATCCTGGCAATTTCCTTGCCGCTGCCAGCCTCCCATATCCGCACAATTCCATCCCTGCCTCCTGACGCAATGGTATGACCGTCTGGGCTGATAGCAATAGATTTCACTCCGCCCAAATGGGTCATGCGGGAAACTTCCACCCCGGTTGCGGCCTCCCACACCCTGGCTGTGCCATCCGCACTCCCTGAGATCACCAACTCCCCATCAGATAAAAAGGCAATGGCGGTTATGGAATTTTCGTGGGTTCGACGGGAAACTTCCATCCCGCTGGCAGTATCCCAAACGCGCGCCGTGCCGTCCCGACTTCCTGAGAGCACATACAACCCACCAGGACTGAAAGCGACAGATGTCACTTCCATGTCATGAGACATACGAGTAACTTCAATGCCACTGAGCATCTCCCATACACGCACAGTGCCATCTGCACTTCCCGAAACGATACGATTCCCATCCGGGTGAAAAGCAATAGAAGTTACACTTGCATGCCAGCGGCCCTCATGTGTCATCCGGCTTACCTCTTTGCCACTGGTGATTTCCCATACATGAATTACTCCATCATCACCACCTGTGACTCCAAAATTTCCATTTGGACTTAATGAAAAGACCCTAGCACCATGACCATCATGGATAATGGTGGCAACTTCCCTTCCGCTGGAGATCTCCCACAAATTGACATACGAACCGCCTGAAATGATAAATTTTTCATCAAAGCTGAATGTTGCGAAATCCCCACCATTTGACAAGCGATGAAGAGGACTGATTGACCTGTTTTCGTTAATCAAAAAGCTGGCCGCATCTCCTGTGGGGGAGATCCTCATTGATTGGATGGTCAGCAACGTAGCAAGCATTTGCTTTGAGTTGAAGGATTTGTTTATGACCCAAGCTTGGGAAGCCAATTTCTGCGCCAACGCGATTCGGGCTTGCTCTTCCGTGCTGGCTTCAGCCTCGGCGCGTCGCGTTGCCTCAAATTGAGCAGTAGCAGCTTGTTCGGCTGCCTCGCCTTGGGCAATGGTCGCTAATTCATTTGCCAGCTGTTCTGCTGACTTCGACGTGCCAGCCTGGCGTCCAAACCAAATTGCTAGGATAGCCATACCAGTCAAAACCACCCCA
>DYGV01000009.1:28499-56415 GCA_020724505.1 Anaerolinea thermophila | reverse complement strand
TCTCGCGTTACGGATGTCGAGGTAATCTTGTAATGCGAAATTTATTTCGCCAAACGCCTGGCGTTTTTTGGCGGCTTGTGCGAGATGAATCTCGCGTTACGGATGTTGAGATAATCTTGTATTGCGAGACATTCAACCTTCAATGTAGATATAAAGATGACGGAAGCGAAAAATATTTTGAAATCCATCACCCCTAATCCAATCTGGCAAACTGCTCGCGCTTCCTGGTATGCGCTGCAAAACGCTGCGCTTTGGCCGGAAGCCATGCTTCATCCCTGGCGGCGCGCCAGCATCCGCCGCCTGGGCGAGCTGAAAGATATTCATCGCGGTCAGCGTTGCTTTATTATTGGCAACGGTCCCAGCCTAAAGCGAACCGACTTGAAGAAGCTGAAGGACGAATTTACCTTCGGCATGAACCGCATCTACCTGGGCTTTCCTGAGATGGGTTTTCAGACCACCTATTTCCTTACAATCAACAGCCTGGTGATCGAACAATGCGCCGAGGATATTCGTCGCTTGAGTATGCCGCGTTTTGTCTGCTGGCGTTCGCGGCGGGTGATCGGAACAGCCCCAGATCTGAACTTCTTGCACACTACGTATAATGGCCCAAAGTTCGCTGTTGACGCGCGCGGACGATTGTGGGAAGGCGCCACAGTGACCTATGTCGCTTTGCAACTTGCCTATCACATGGGGTTTTCTCAGGTCATTCTGATCGGTGTGGATCACAATTACTCGGCACAGGGAAAACCGAATACCACCGTGGTTTCGCAAGGCGAGGATAAAGACCATTTCCATAGCGATTATTTTGGCAAAGGTTTCCGTTGGCAATTGCCCGACCTGGAGACCTCGGAACGTAGTTACCGCATGGCGCGCCAGGCTTACGAGCGTGATGGGCGTCAGGTGTTGGATGCGACCATCGGCGGAAAGCTGACTGTATTTCCGAAAGTGGATTACGAAAGCCTCTTTTGACCCTGAGATGTTAACCCGTTGGCGCGCCTTCTTTCGCCGCCCAGACACGGCGTATATCATTCTGACTTTGCTTTTGCTGGCGCTTGGGACGGCGCTGCGGCTCTATGATCTGACCGATCAGCCGATTGATTTCCATCCCACCCGTCAGTTGCGCGGCGCAATTGTCGCCCGCGGTATATACTATCAACTCCTGCCGAGCGCAGATGAGACCGCGCGCCAGCAGGCGGCAGCTTTTTGGGCTTCCACCGGGCAGTACGAACCTTCAATCCTGGAAGGGTTGATGGCGCTCGCCTACCTGGCGATTGGCGGCGAGGTCTTTTGGATCGGGCGTATTATTAACACGTTGTTCTGGTTGATGGGCGGATTGGCCACGCTGGCGCTGGCGCGGCGCATGGTCGCTGCACAATCTTCCAATGGCGGGGATGAGCAGGCCTTCGTGATTGCCTGGTTTTGCGCTCTGGCCGCCCTGGCTTACATGATGACGTTGCCCTTCGGTGTGCAAGCCAGCCGCTCGCTGCAACCCGATCCAGGCATGGCAGCCTGGTTAGCGCTATCGGCTTTCGCCCTTTACCGCTGGTCTGAAACGCGCTCCTGGCGTTGGGTTCTGTTTGGCGGCGTGGTCGGCGGTTTGGCTGTGCTCACCAAGGCTATTGCAGTGTACTCGGTGGCGGGGATGATGATCGCCTTGGCGTTTTATTCGCTTCGCAAACAAGAGCAGTCGGTGGCCGGCGCGGCGGCGCGCATGTTGCTCAACCCTCAACTCTGGACACTGGCCGCGCTGACGCTCCTACCAACTGCGATTTACTACCTGGGTCGCCAGGGTCGGGCGGCGGAGTACTTCACTTCCTGGACGCTGGCGCTCTCCCATTTGCTGCTGGAGCCGCGTTTTTACCTGAGTTGGCTGAATTTGATCCAGAAGTTGCTCAACCCATTGGCACTCATCATCGCCTTTGTCGGTCTCCTTCTGGCGCGTCAGCGCACTCGGGCGCTGTTATGGGGCTGGTGGGCAGGTTATGTGGTTTATGGCCTCTTTCTGCCTTATCAAATGACCACCCATAATTATTACCACTTGCAATTGGTGCCCCTAACGGCGCTTTCGATGACGCCTGCGTTTCAGGCGGGTATGCGCTTTTTGCTGCGGCAGAAGGTCATCTGGCGTTGGGCGGCGGGCGGATGCGCCCTGGCAGTTGTGATTTGGATGAGCTGGCAGGCGCTGATCCCGTTGTATCGTCAGGATTTTCGCAATGAGCCAGCTTACTGGCAAACAATCGCCTCCTACCTGCCCAGCGATGGTAAGATCGTCGCCCTCACCCAGGATTACGGTTACCGGCTGATGTACTATGGCTGGCGCAAAGTCACCTTGTGGCCGAACCGCGGGGAGATCAAACTGTCTGATCTGCGCGGCAGCTCGAAAGAGTTCGAGCAATTCTTTGATAAGCGCGTCCAGGATAAAAGCTATTTTTTGATCACCGCTTTTAAACAATTCGAGGATCAACCAGAGCTGAAGCAAATGCTCTATGAACATTATCCGATCCTGGTGCAGGGTCAGGGTTACCTGATCTTCGACCTGACGCAGAAAAAACCGTGAACGTCCTGGTCAGCGTCATTACCCCTTCTTTCAACCAGGCGTCGTATCTGGAATATACCCTTCAATCGGTGCAGGGCCAAGATTATCCGGCGGTGGAGCATCTGGTGGTAGATGGCGGCTCGACGGATGGCAGCATCGAGATCATCCGCCGCCATGCGCATCGCCTAGCCTGGTGGGTTTCGGAGCCGGATCAAGGTCAGGCGGAAGCGATCAACAAGGGCTTGCAGCGCGCCTCTGGCGAGATCGTTGCGTGGTTGAATTCGGATGATCTGTACCTTCCCGGAGCGATCTCGCGCGCCGCGGCTGTCATGCAGGCCAACCCGGAGCTGGGGCTGGTTTATGGCGACGCTGTGACGATTGATTTTCAGGGCCGCCCTCTCAATCGGCTGACCTTTGGCGAATGGGGATTGGAGGATCTGCTTCATTTCCGCATCATCTGTCAACCGGCGGTGTTTATGCGCCGGCAGGTGTTGGAACAGGCTGGTTATCTCGATCCCTCGTATCACATGATGTTGGATCATCACCTGTGGGTGCGCATGGCAGCTCTGGCGCCGATGCGCTACATCGGCGGTGGGGTGGATGGTAAGTTTATCCCGCTGGCGGCTGCACGACATCACCCGACGGCGAAAAACGTCTCTCAGCCGGCGCGCTTCGCCGATGAAACGCTGCGTTTGTTGGATTGGCTGCGGACGCAGCCGCGCCTGGCGGAATATGCGGCGCACAATTCACGCTCAACACGCGGCGGCGCCATGCGCCTGGTTGGTCGGTATCTGTTGGACGGTGGTCAGCCGGCTGCCGCCTTGCGCGCCTACCTGGAAGCCTTGTTTGCCTGGCCCGGCTATACCCTGAAGCACGCCCACCGCATGAGCTACGCATTCTTAAGCCTGCTCGGCTTAGGTCCCGCTCTTGATCGGTGGCGGAAAGCTTCGGAAGCCAAAGCGCGCCGGTTGCTGGCAGATCAACTCCGGCGTACGGAATTTCCTGTTCTGTATTCATCTGGCGGACAGGATTACGCCCGCCTGGAGAATTGGCCTGGGTTATGCCTGGAATGCTGAAACGCCCTATCCTGGTAACCGGCATCCATCGCAGCGGGACGACCTGGGTGGGTAAGATGCTGACCGCCGGCTCTCAGCTTGCCTATATCAGCGAACCGTTGAATAAGCTTCACCGCCCCGGTGTGATGCGCGCGCCTGTGAAGTTTTGGTATACCTATATCAACCAGAAGAATGAAGATGAGTATCTGCCCGCCTTACGGGAGACATTGCGTTTTCGTTATCATGCCTGGTTAGAATTGAAATCTCTGCGCTCCTTCAAGGACACCGGCCGGATGGCGCGAGATGCAAGTATATTCTTGCGCGGCTGGTGGACGGGTCAGCGCCCGTTGTTAAAAGATCCCTTTGCCGTGTTCTCGGCACTCTGGTTCGCCCAGCGCCTGGATTGCCAGGTGGTGATTACGGTTCGCCATCCGGCGGCCTTTGCCAGCAGCCTGAAACGCCTAAACTGGCCTTTTGATTTCCAGGATTTGCTGGATCAGCCGCTTTTGATGGATGACTGGCTGGAGCCCTTTCGTGCAGCAATGGAAGCGATGCTAAACTCTCCGCAGGATGTGCTTAGTCAGGCTGCGTTGCTCTGGCGCATGGTTTACCAGGTTGCGGTGCAATTTTGCCGCCAGCGTCCGGATTTTATCCTCGTTCGTCATGAAGACCTGTCCGCCTCGCCTGTAGAGGGCTTTCGAGCGCTCTATGAGCGTTTGAGCCTGGATTTTTCGCCGCGTGTCGAGCAGGCGATTCTGGCTTCGAGCAGCGCCGAGAACCCAAAAGAACTTTCCCGCCGTGCAGTACATTCGGTTCGCCTGGATAGCCAGGCAAACTTAAATAATTGGAAACGCCGCCTGGATCAAGATGAGGTGCGGCGCATCCGCAGCCTCACCGAAGAGATCGCCGTTCAGTATTATCCGGAGATTTCCTGGGAATGAACCATTCTGCTCTGCCGTTGGTCTCCATCGTCACGCCTTCATACAATCAGGCGCGTTACCTCGAAGAGACGATTCGCTCGGTATTGGATCAGGATTACCCCAACCTGGAATATTTGATCGTGGATGGCGGTTCAACTGATGGCAGCCGGGAGATCATCGAACGGTATCAAGACCGGCTGGCGTGGTGGGTGTCGGAACCGGACCGCGGCCAGACGGACGCCATCAACAAAGGGTTTGCCCGGGCGCGGGGTGAGATTTTCGCTTGGTTGAATTCAGACGACACCTACGAGCCGGGCGCAATCGCAGAGGCGGTTGCATATTTGCAGGCGCATCCAGAAGTCGGGATGGTGTATGGCGATGCCAACTTGATGGATGAAAACGGGGCGCGGATCGGGAAATTTCCTGCCCGCCAGACCGATTATCGCCGCTTGAGGCGCGGCTATGTCCACATCCCGCAACAAGCTGCATTTTTTCGCGCCAACCTATGGCGGGAGGTGGGTCCTTTAGACGAAACGTTTTACTTCGCCATGGACTATGACCTTTGGGTACGCATTGCCCGCCGCGCGCCATTACACTATCAACCGCGCACCTGGGCGAACTTTCGCCTGCACGCGAGCGGAAAATCCGTCGTCGCCGATGAGCGCTGCTGGCCGGAGATGTTGCGCGTCCATTATCGAGATGGGGGCAGCTGGTTCTCCTGGTTGGTTTTCAAAGCCAAAGTGCGACCCTTGATTTACGCCTGGTTGCCGCTGCGCCTGCGATTGATGCTGCGCCGTATGCTATAATGATCGGGCTTTCTTTGAGAAGGATAAATGGAGTCTCTGCCTGTATATGATTCTTCGCGCCGCGGTTTGCCAGCCCTGGAAGAGCTGCGCGAATTGCTGCGCTATTCCAATCTGGTGATCCAAACCGCGCGGCGTAATATTGTGGTGCGATATAAGCGCTCAATTTTGGGCATCGCCTGGACGATGCTCAACCCCTTGGGCACCACTTTGATCCTGTCGTTTGTGTTTTCGCGGGTGTTCGGCGGTGCCTCCTCTTACGCGGTGTATGTGCTTAGCGGGTTGCTTTGTTGGACGTTTTTCGCTCAAACCACGAGCGACTCAATGCATAACCTGATCTGGGGCGGCAATCTGCTCAAACGCATTTATGTGCCGCGCACGGTATTCGCTGTATCGGCGATTTTGACCGGTTTGATCAATATGGCGTTTTCCCTGGTGCCCCTGATGGTGGTGATGTTGATCACTCAAGTTCCTATTCGCCCGACGATGTTGATCTTGCCTATCCCGGCTTTATTTTTGGCGATGTTTGCCCTGGGGGTAGGTTTGATCTTATCCACCATAGCTATTTATTTTATTGATGTAACGGAGATGTACACCATTCTGCTCACCGCATGGTTTTATCTCAGCCCGGTGATTTATCGCAAGGAGATGCTGCCGCAAGACTACGCCTGGGTAGTGCATTTGAACCCCATGTATTATTTGATTAACCTGTTCCGCGCCCCTATTTTTGATGGACGCATCCCGGCGTTGAGCGAGTTTGTGGTCGCCGCCGCGATCGCGCTGAGCACGCTGGTGGTCGGTTGGGTCTGGTTTTCTTCGAGGGCGGATGACTTTGCCTACCGCATCTGACTCTGTGGTGGATATTCCAGTGTCGCAGCCGTTGACGGATTCATCTGATACGCGCGTTTCGAACTTGATGGAGGCGATCCGTTTGGAGAACGTGGGGGTGTGTTACCGCGCCCCTAGCGAGCGCATCCCCTCAATCAAGGAATACACCATTCGTTGGCTGCAGGGCAAGATCAAACACCGCGAGTTTTGGGCATTGCAGGATGTCAACCTCTCTGTGGCGAAGGGAGAGACGCTGGGGTTGATCGGTCATAATGGGGCAGGGAAAAGCACCTTGTTAAAGTTGATCGCCCGTGTTCTGCGTCCCACTACGGGTCGGGTGCTGGTGCTGGGTAATGTTGCCCCCTTGCTCGAATATGGGGCCGGTTTTCACCCTGAACTGACCGGTCGCGAAAACATCTACCTGAACGGTGCGCTGCTGGGTTATTCCCGCAAGCAAATGGACGAGAAGTTTGAGCGCATTGTGGACTTTGCCGAGCTGTGGGACTTCATTGACGCCCCCTTGCGCACCTATTCCTCCGGTATGTGGGCGCGCCTGGGGTTTGCAGTAGCCACTGACGTTCAACCGGACATCCTGATCGTAGATGAGGTGCTTTCGGTGGGGGACGAGGCTTTTCAGCGTAAAAGCGCCGACCGAATGCAGGAGTTCCGCGATCGGGGCGCGACAATCCTGTTAGTGTCTCATAACATGAGCCTTATCGAGGAAATGTGCCAGCGGGCTGCTTGGCTGGATCATGGCCGGCTGATGGCGGTAGGCAAGCCCGATGAGGTGATCCGGGCGTATCGCCAAAGTCAGGCCTGATTGGGCTATCCGGAATCGTCTGGTTGATGACCTGTGGGAGGGTTGGCTGAGCAGATACTAAAAAATTTTGTTAGGGCATAATAATCACTCTTGGCTTACATCGCAACAAGGTAGCGCGGCTGATCGAAACCGATTTCGGAAAGCCGTCGAAAGGGGATGAAAAAATGGATAAGAACATTCTGCATCGAAATTTGGCGCACTTTGCTCTGACATTTGTTCTTTTTAGCATATTGCTGAGCGGGGGGAGAAACAAAGACATTTCCACAAAAGCTATCTTGCCAACCCCGGCAGCCCCTGAAATTGCACAAGATAACCGACAGATCTACCTGCCGATTATGCTGCGCCTGCTTCCACAAACTCCGACGATATTTGGCGTTGAGACCCATCAATTCAACACACCCAATATCACCTTGATCAAAAACGCCAGCGCATATTGGGGGCGCTATCAAACGCTCTCCTGGGCGGATATCGAGCCAGTGCGCACCAGCCCACCCACCTATCACTGGGAAACAGTGGATGAAGCCGGTTTAGCTGCTGCGGCGGCAAACAAGGTAAAAGTCATCGCGATCGTAAAATATACGCCGCTCTGGGCGCAAAAGATCCCTGGCAAGTATTGTGGGCCGGTCGCCTCGGGAGCGTTGGATGAATTCGCCGAGTTCCTGCAAGCGGCGGTAGCCCGCTATCGGGCGTGGCCGTATTATGTCAAATACTGGGAGCTCGGGAATGAGCCAGATGTAGATCCGGCTTTGCTGACAGATCCCTGGAGTCCCTTTGGTTGTTGGGGGGATAATAGCGACCGCAATTACGGCGGCGGCTATTACGCAACCATGCTTAAGGCAGCCTACCCTGCCATTAAGGCTGCGGATCCCGAAGCGCAGGTGATCGTTGGCGGCTTGCTCCTGGATTGCGATCCGGCGAACCCCCCGCCGGGGAAGAACTGTAGGCCGGGGCGGTTCATTGACGGCATTCTGGCAAATCAGGGCGGCGCCTATTTCGATTATCTCGGCTTTCATGGTTATGGGTATTACGGTTCAGGTCTGATTAACGACGCCGGCAATTGGGCGGCGCGCGGTGGCGTCATCCTGGGAAAGATCCAATATCTGCGCGAGCGCATGGCGCTGTACGGCGTCAACAAGCCGCTTTTCCTGACAGAGACCTCGCTGATCTGCCCGGTAGATAATGTCTCGCAATGCGCCTCAGATGGTGCATTCCTGGAGAAGCAGGCGGATTACGTCTCTTGGGCATTCCTGCGCGCCTGGGCGGAGGGCGTCAAAGGCGCTACCTGGTACACCGTCGAAGAGTCTGGGTGGCGCTCTTCGGGGCTATCCTCCCCGATTGGCCCCAAACCGGCTTACTACGCTTATCAGTTTGCGGCTGCCAAATTGAGCGAGATGGCGCTCAGCGCGCCCGTTACGCAATATGCGGGTTTGAAAGGCTACGAGTTTCGCGCCTCGGGAAAACGCACCTGGGTTTTATGGGCTGGCGATCAGGTGGATCATGCGATCCCCCTGCCGCCTGGAACGCTTCAGGTGTGGGATAAATACGGCAATGTCATTCAGCCTTCGAATGGTCAAATCATTGTAAACAGCCCCATCTATATTGATCTGGTGCCTTAATGCATTTCTTGTTCAGTCGGTCGGCGAGGCTTCGCCTCTTCTTTCCCTGGATCGCCGGCGCGATTTATATCGGCGCTCTCACTGCGGCGATTTATCTGCTATTTGCAGACTGGGCTTATGATGATCCATATATCGTTTATCGCTATGCTCGCAACCTGGCAGTTGGGCAGGGGTTTGTCTATAACCCTGGCGAACGTGTGCTAAGCACCACTACGATCTTATTCCCTTTGCTTCTGGCGGGGGCTTCGCGCTTGGGTCTGGATATTCCCCAGGTCGCCAGGTTGAGCGGCGCGTTTTTCATCGCTTGCGGCGGTTTGCTCCTTTGGGAATTGGCGCGCATTTTACGCACCCGAGCAGCGGGATGGGCTTGCCTGCTGCTCTATCCGGCGTTGCCGCTCATGCTAACCACGATAGGCTCAGAGGTGCCTATGTATCTGGCTCTTTGCCTGGCTGCTCTGATTTGCTATGTTCACCGCAGATACAGCCTGGCTTCGCTCTCTTTAGCCCTGGCGACGCTTACCCGCCCTGATAGCCTGTTGTTAGGCGTTGTATTACTCCTGCATTACCTGTTTTGGGTCAGCAAGCCATTTCCCTGGCAGTCGGCGGCGATATTCGTTGCTGTCATTGCCCCCTGGATGTTTTTTGCCTGGCATTATTTTGGCTCGCCAATCCCGGTTACCTTGATGGCGAAACAATTCCAGGGCACGTTGACCATCAGTCAAAAGTTTGCGCCCGGCTTAGCCGCGTTGGTCTGGAACAACCTTCATGAGTCCTATTTTGCGGCTCAAGCGATCCTGGCGGTTTGCGGGGTGCTGTTCTCCTTATACGGACGGCGCGACTGGGTGTTGCTATGGGGCTGGTCTGCGGTGTATGGCATCGCCTATACGCTCTTAGGTGTGAGCCGCTATTTTTGGTACTATGCTCCGCTGGCGGCAAGCTGGATCGCCGCGGTTGGCGTAGGAATCGCTGCTTTGGTTAACCTCGGAGAGCGATTGACGCCGGCGCGGAAGATTTCGCTCCCCCTGATTGGCGCGATCGCCGGCTCCATCACGCTCTTCGTTTTTGTGTGCCAGGCTCGATCTGTATGGTTCGTGCAAGAAAAGGGCGATTTGCGTTATGCATCGTACCGCGCCGCAGGAGAATGGTTGCGTGAAAACACTTCTGCCACCAGCAAGGTGGGGACGCTGGAAGTGGGGATTATTGGCTATTACTCGGAGCGCCCCATCGTGGACTTCGCCGGTCTCATCCAGCCGGAAGTTGCGCCGCAACTTGCAAATCAGGATTCTTATGAGGGCGCGGCTCGCTGGGCGATGGATCGCTATCGGCCTGAGTATGTCGTATTACGAGAGGATGTTTTTCCTTCCCTGGAAGCAACTTACCTGGCGCAGTTTTGCCGCAAGGTGTTTGCTATCCCCGCGAATTCGCCTCATTATCCCTGGGCGGTAAACATCTACCATTGTTTCGCGGAGGAAGGCTGAGTTTTTGCTATAATTCAACCTGTTCGATGGGTTTTTAGATCCTTGTTGCTGAGCTGCTGATTCGATGAAATTCATACCCACCTCGATCCCCGATGTATTGCTCATTGAACCTCAGATATTCGGCGATCAGCGCGGTTTCTTTATGGAAACTTATCAGGAGCAGCGTTTTGCTGAGGCGGGCATTCGGGTGAAGTTTGTACAGGATAATCATTCAGGTACTCGACAAGGTTTCTTGCGCGGCTTGCATTACCAGATTTTCCAGGCGCAGGGCAAGCTGGTGCGGGTGATTGTGGGCGAGATCTTCGATGTGGCAGTGGATTTGCGCAAGTCTTCGCCCACTTTCGGCAAATGGGTGGGGGTCAACCTGTCCGCCCAGAACCATCAGCAACTATACATCCCCCCGGGTTTCGCACATGGTTTCTATGTGCTAAGCGATTGGGCGGAGGTCTTATATAAAGCCAGCGATTTCTATGCGCCCAGATGGGAGCGCACCCTGATCTGGAATGATCCAACAATTAACATCCAATGGCCCTTACTGGATGGTAAGCCGCCTCTACTTTCCGAAAAAGACGCTCAAGGAGCGACCCTGGATATAGCCGAAGTTTACGAGTGATGCGATGAAAAATGTGCTGGTCACCGGAGGAGCCGGATTTATCGGCTCTAATTTTGTGCGTTATCTATTGCGCGTCGAACCACAGGTTCAGATTGTCAACCTGGATGCGCTGACCTACGCTGGCAGTCTGGAGAATTTGAAAGACCTACCCGATCCGCGGCGGCACATCTTTGTTCAAGGGGATATTTGCGACCGTCCCCTGGTGGATCGCCTGCTGGCGGAACATCACATTGATACGATTGTGCATTTTGCAGCCGAAACACATGTGGATCGTTCGATCCTGGGGCCAGAGCAATTTATTCGCACCAATGTTATGGGGACTTTTACACTGTTGGAGGCGGCGCGTCAGTATTGGCTGGGGGGAAAAAAGCCCGATGGATTCACGGGGCAGGTGCGTTTTCATCACGTTTCGACCGATGAAGTATATGGCGCGCTGGGGCCTCATGACCCGCCATTTTCCGAAACGACGCCCTATGACCCGCGCTCGCCATACGCTGCTTCAAAGGCTTCCAGGGATCATCTGGTGCGCGCCTATGGTCACACATACGGATTGCCATATACAATTTCAAATTGCTCGAATAATTATGGGCCGTATCAGTTCCCCGAAAAACTGATCCCGTTGATGATCTTGAATGCGCTTCAAGGGCGACCGCTGCCGGTGTATGGGGACGGGCAGCAAATCCGCGATTGGTTATATGTTGAAGATCACTGCGAGGCGATTTGGATGGTGCTGCGAAAAGGCCGGACGGGCGAATCGTATAACATCGGTGGAGGAAATCAGCCCCCCAATCTGCAGGTTGTGCAAGAGATTTGCGAAATCCTGGATGAACTCTATCCCGGCTCGCCTTATACGCCGCACAGTCAATTGATCCAATATGTGGCGGATCGCCCCGGACACGACCGCCGTTATGCCATTAACGCTACAAAGGTAGAGCAAGAGCTGGGTTGGCGACCGCGACAGTCCTTGTCCACGGGTCTGGCAAACACTGTGAAATGGTATCTGGAAAACCCAACCTGGGTGGAAGCTATCCGCAAGCAGCAAGAATATCAGGATTGGCTGGCGAAAAACTACGATGCCAGGCATGAGCTGGTAAAACGGGAGGGGAAAAAATGAAGGGAATCATTCTGGCCGGCGGGCATGGCACCCGCCTATATCCACTGACCATTGGTATCAGCAAACAATTGTTGCCGGTTTATGACAAACCCATGATCTATTATCCTCTTTCGATGCTGATGTTAGCGGGTATTCGCGATATTTTAGTCATTAGTACGCCGGTGGCGCTGCCGGTCTTTCAGGGGCTGTTGGGAGATGGCAGTCAATGGGGATTGCGCTTCTATTACGCCGAACAGGCGGAACCGCGTGGCCTTGCGGATGCTTTTCTGGTGCGTCCAGATTTTATCGGCGATGAACCGGTGAGCTTGATCCTGGGGGATAATATCTTTTTTGGCCACGGTTTGCCTGCCGTGTTGAAGAAAGCTGCAACTCTGAAGCGCGGCGCGTTGATTTTTGCTTATCCGGTGCGCGACCCTGAGCGATATGGCGTGGTGGAGTTTGATCATACTGGCCGCGCCCTGAGCATCGAAGAAAAACCGGCTGCCCCGCGCTCGCATTTTGCGGTGCCGGGCTTGTATTTCTATGATAATCAAGTGGTTGAGATTGCCCGTAATCTAAAACCATCTGCGCGCGGCGAGTTGGAGATCACAGATGTGAACCGTTCCTACCTGGAGCGCGGCGAACTGCGTGTGCAGGTGATGGGGCGCGGCGTCGCATGGCTAGATGCAGGTACGCATGAATCGTTGCTTCAGGCGGCTAATTTCGTCCAGGCTGTTGAAGATCGCCAGGGGATGATGATCTCCTGCCCGGAAGAGATTGCCTATCGCTTGGGTTATATCTCCCGCTCGGATTTGCAACGCCTGGCGGAAAAATACAAAGGCAATCAATACGGCGCATATCTGGCGCGCCTGGCAAAAGAAGATTTGCCGTTTAATGACGATGTAGTTTTCGAGTCCCTGGCAGGGGGATGACGACCAAAGACGGTTCTATATTGCCATAAGATTGATAAGATGCACAATATATTACTTTTCGGCGCGCAAGGGCAGCTTGGCTGGGAATTACGTCGTGCGTTGATGCCTCTAGGTCGTGTGACCGCGTTGGATATTCCGCATTTGGATATCCGCGATCAAGAGGCTATGTCTGAAGCAGTGTTGGCTTGCCGTCCAAATGTGATCGTGAATGCGACGGCTTACACGGCGGTTGATCGGGCGGAGAGCGAACCCGAGATTGCCATGGCGATTAACGGCCACGCGCCGGGGCGTCTGGCAGAACTTGCCTTGAAATTAGGCGCAGCGCTCATCCACTATTCCACGGATTACGTCTTCGATGGAACAAAGGGGCGCCCGTACGTGGAAAGCGACACCCCCAATCCCTTGAGCGTTTATGCCGCCAGCAAGCTGGCCGGGGAACAAGCCATCTCGCAGGTGGGCGGAGCTTACCTGATCTTTCGCACCAGTTGGTTATACAGCCTGCGACGGGATAGTTTTGTGGTCAAAGTGCTTCGCTGGTCGCGCCAGCAAGAAGTTCTACGGGTCGTTGCGGATCAGATTAGCAACCCTACCTGGGCGCGGGCGCTGGCTGAGGCCACCGCCCAGGTGTTGGCGATGGGCGGCCACGAAGCGGTGGATTGGATTCATGAGCGTCGAGGCATTTATCATCTAGCCAACGAAGGTTACGCCAGTCGCCTGGAGTGGGCGCAAACCATTCTACTTCTGGATCCGCACCCAGAGGAACAGCGTGCCCGTGAACTGCAACCCGCCCAGACAAGCGAATTTCCCACTCCTGCCACCCGACCGCTGTTCTCGGCGCTGGATTGCGCTTATTTTACGAAAACTTTTGGGTTGCGCTTGCCTGCATGGGAAGAATCTTTGCAGTTGGCGATGCAGGAAGATTGCTACAACTCATTGGCGCTGAAATGACCATGCCGTTCGCGCCTGTCGGATTGGCCTCCGGGGCGACTGCCCGGAGGCTTTTGGGGGATCAAAGAGGCAACCGTGGCATGCAGGAGTTTCGATCAACTTTTCCGTTGGCGGATGATTTCGGCTAATTGCGATACGCTATCGAAGTGTTCCGGCGTCAATTCAGTATCGTCAATATGGACGCCGAACGTTTGCTCAATGAAAACCGCCAGATCTACTAAGTGAAACGAATCGATCAATCCGCTGCTGATTAGCGCCTCATCGGCGTTCAGCTTAAATTGCGGACGTTTGATGATGTGGGTTGTAATATAATCGCTGAGCGTGGCTACAATCTCCGTCGTGAACTCGCCCATTCTACGCGTGTCCCTTTCAGTAATTCGATCTATTTGTAATTAATTGGTATCTGCTCAGTCAATCCTCCCGCAGTTGGTCAACCAAGCCATTCCGGAAAATCCGACTCTTAAAGGGCGGACTTTTTATTTCTCAATACTCCAAAACCTGCGGGGGCGTTGGAGAGTCATAAGGGCAGATGACTTATACTTATCCGCTCCCTATGGATGATTCTCTCCCAGAAATTCGCGCAAATATTTCTCACGGTTCGCTGCTCGGGCAATCTTACCGCTGGAGGTCTTAATCAGCCAGCGTTTACCCACCAGACGCACATCCGCCAGGGCAACTTCGCTGCGTTGAACTATCCTTTTACGCAGTTCCATCTCTATGGTATGGAGTTCTTCTTCACTGGGGTTGCGGTTTTCCAGCTCACACACCATGATGATTTTCTCTGACCCCAGGGATTTATCCATCAAGCCAAAGGCTACGCTGCGCCCGGGGGTAATGCCCGGAATAGTGTTCGCAATCGCCTCTAGGTCTTGCGGATAAATATTCTTTCCGCCGTGGATGATCAGATCTTTCTTGCGCCCGGTGATATATAACTCGGTGTTGGCGATGTAGCCCATATCGCCGGTGCAATACCAGCCGTCGCGCATCGCCTGGGCGGTCAGGTCTGGGCGACGGTAATAGCCAGACAACATACAATTGCTGCGCAGGGCCACTTCACCGATATGACGCTCTGGTAGTTGCAGCCCGTTGTCGTCTAGGATGCAGATCTCTGTTCCCGATATGGGAAAACCGCAGCTCACCATGGGCGTTGATCCGGCGGAGGCTGGCTCCACCGGAAGCGCGCGGCGTTGCTCTTGCAGTGTGCGGGTGTGCACCCAGTCTAATGTGGGTGTTTGCCCAACCGGGAACTGAGTGACGGCAAAAGTGTTTTCCGCCATGGCGTAACAGGTCGAGAGCGCTTCTGGACGGACGCCATGTACGGCGAACTTCTCTAGAAAAATTTGATGGCTCTCCGAAAAGACCGGCTCTGAGCAATTGATAAACGCCCTCATGCTGCTCAGGTCAACGCCGTCAACATCGCAGCTACGGATCACGCGCGCGCAATGGTTATAGGCGAAATTCGGTAACCAGCACAGTGTGCCTCGATGGCGATGGATTGCGTGAAACATCACTTTTGGGTCGCGCACCCATTTGAACGGCGACATAAGAACCAGCAGAACGCCGGCAACCAGGGGCAAGACAAAACCGGCAATCAGCCCCATATCGTGATATAACGGCAGCCAGCTTACAATCACATCCTCGGATTGCAAATCAATCGCCCGTTGATAGGCTTGGATCTGGTTCAATACTGCGCGGTGAGACAGCGCCACCCCCTTTTGCAGGCCTGTTGTGCCGCTGCTGTGTTGCAAAAAGGCGATTTTCTCGCCGTCATAAGCCGGCCAACCTACCTCTGCTAAATCGGTCGCATCGGTTACTTCCGGCACGTCCTCAGTAGACAGCACGGTGCAATCTGCGGTTTTCAGCAATTCGCTCAACTCTGTCTTGAATTCTGGAAAAGTGATGACTGCTCGAGCGCGGGAATGAGTGACCAATTCTCGCACTCGTTCCATATAGATCTGCGCGTCCAGCTTTTCGGTCAAGAAGGGGAAGATAGAACCAATGGCGCCCAGGTACATTGCCCCCCAAAAGGCATATAACAACGTCTGAGAATGCTTGAGCACTAACACCACCAGATCCTCAGGCTGCACTCCGATGGACTGTAAAGCCTGGGCATAGCCGGCGGCGCGGGCATGGAATTGGGCGGCCGTGATGGTTTCCTCGCGGCCATCGTCGTGGATAAAAATCACCGCCGGCTGATCCGGCCGTAATACAGCGCGTTCAACAATAGCTTGAGTGAGGGTTTGAAGCCTTGTCAGATGGTTGAGCATTTATGAAATTCTATCACGAGTTGTGCGGCGCGCCGGCTGGCGCGCCGGGGAAAGCGCGCTCAAAAGTTATGGGTTGCACTTATCCGGCGCCAACTTTCAACCGATGCCTCGGGCTGGGCAACGCCCCGCTAGTAGGATAGTACCCCTATACGGAATTGTCAATCAGTATGTGTCAAAAATATGCCATAATTGGGGTTGTGGCAATTGCGCCTTTCTACCTACTGAAGCAGGTGGCTCTTGTTGAATCTCTATCGTGAGGCCCCAGGGTTCTTTTATTAGAAACTTTGTATGATGGCAACATCCAAACCTTATTCAAGTCTCGTCATTGCCGCGTTTACCGCTTATCCGTGGGATAATGTTTTGCCAAAACTGCGGTTGCTTGATCCAGCCAGCTTTCTTGGGATAACTGTTCTTCCATCCAACGATTACCCCGATGGGAACATATTTCCCCAAAACATCGAGCAGGCGGATCTGGTTTACATTCAGCGCGATTATCCGCGTTATCTTGAAGCTTATAGACAGGTTATACAAATTGCCCGAGAGTTCAATAAGCCAATTCTTTTTGATATTGACGACCTGCTCTTTGAAACGACGGATTTCCCCAACCAGGAAGAAGCGGATTATTATCTTCCTGTAATTGGGTTGATCCTGGATGCGATCATTTCCGCGGACGTCATTGTCACACCGTCTGTAAATTTGAAGCATTATCTGGATCCATTGCATCCTAAAGTGCATGTTTTTCCCAACTTTCTCAACGACCGAAAATGGCTTTTACGCGAACCGCCTCCACCAAAGAGCGCGCCGCTCACCATAGGTTATATTGGCACTCGGTCGCATATAGGCGATCTTGAGGCGCTCGCCCCTGTAATTGAGAAAATAGGGCACATCTATCCTGAGCAGGTTCAATTCCGGTTTTGGATAGAGCAATCTCCAAGCCAGTTGATGCGTTTTAGCAATATCCACTGGTCTCCTTTTATGGCGCCTAGATACGATGACTATATTGACTGGATGGCGGAAATTCAACCCGATATTTGGATTGCGCCGCTCTTGGACAGCCCTTTCAATCGGGTAAAAAGCCCCATTAAGTTTTTAGAATATAGCGCATGCGGCGTCCCAGGGGTATATAGCAAAGTCGCGCCTTATACGGAAGTGATTACCCATGGGGAAAACGGCTTGCTGGCCTCTTCAATGGATGAATGGGTGGAGATGATTTGCTTGTTGGTGGAGGATTCGGCGAAGCGAAGAGAAATTGGATATGCCGCGCTACAGATGATTCGCGAGCGCTGGCTCCTATCCAATAACGCTGAACGTTGGGGAAAAATTATCCGAGAAGGGATTGCTGTCAGCCCAACAAAGCCCAATCCCGATCAGCTGCGTAACGCTTTCGATTTATTGTCCAGGCATTATATAAACCTGGCGAGAGATTATCAATCTGCTTGGCGCGAATTGAGATCTACCAGGGCGCAGATCGCCGACCTGGATGATCTGCTTTATGAGCGTTCTAAACGAATAGAGGTGCTGATCCATCAATTAGAACGATCCAACCGAGGGTTGCGCGGAAAAATTGAAGACCTACAATGGCGGATCTTCCCGCTAGGTTCGGCTCAAAGAGAAATCGTCAAAAAAGCAGTTTATACTCTTCCCGTCTTTGCCGCGCGCAAAAAAGCGCTCGCGGAGGCGTCCTCTTTCAAACCTGCCCGGCCAGCGCCAAAATTAGAACGCCCAATTCGATTGGCGTTATATACTACCGATGATTGGTCAACCGCCAGCGCCCATATCCGTTTGGTGGGACCTTCACACCACCCAGCCTCAGGGATAAAGGTGCTGGACGGATGTCAGGCAAGTACATTCCCGCGCCTCGACTTCTTTATCCAAGCTGATGCGGTTGTGGTTCAAAGAGATTTTCCACGCCATGCCAAGCAATATCAGGCGGTGGTCAACTGGGCAGCGCAAACTGGTAAACCTGTCCTCTATGAAATTGATGATCTGCTCTATGATTTGCCTGAGGATCACCCTGAGAAGGCGTACTTTCGCCCTGTGGAAGGACAAATTTTGGCTGCAATTCGGGATGCGGGTGCTGTCATCACTAGCACAATCCCTCTGGCTAAACATATTCGTCAAATTAACCCGAACACATGGATATTAGCAAACTATCTTGATGACAACCTTTGGAAATTGGATTCGGCCAACCAACCAATGTTGGATAAGGATCAATCCGTACGGATCGGATATATGGGAGGGATTACCCAAACCCATATGCCGGACATTCTATCCATAAAGGGCGTATTAGATTATTTGTTGGACCGCTTCGGCGAGAAAATCTGCCTGCATTTCTGGGGAGTTGTACCTCCTGACCTCTTAGAGAGGGAAAATGTTGTGTTTCATGCGGACAAATTTCCGAATTATAAAGAGTTTGCCGCTTATTTTTCTCAGCAATCTATAGATATTTTTATTGCCCCGCTAATAGAGGGTGATTTCAACGACTGTAAAAGCGCTATCAAATATTTGGAATATAGTTCGCTATCCGCCCCGGGGGTGTATAGTAATGTCTTTCCGTATCGAGAGATTATCCGCCCCGGCGTCAATGGATTTCTTGCCGCAAATGAGGAAGAATGGAAGGAAGCCCTGATCCGATTGGTGGAAGACCGTGTCTTAAGGAGGAACATTGGCGAGGCTGCTTTGAATACGGTTAAGAATCAATTCCTGCTGAGCAGACATGCCCAGGAATGGGGTCGCATATATGAGGCGGCCATACGCTCTTGTTATAGATAGCAAAAAACTTAGAAGATGATGCTCATCAAAAATCTGGTCTACCGAGTGTGGTTTGTCTTCAGAAAAGGGGTTGTCGTCTTAAGGCGCGATGGATTAGTGAAAGGCCTTAGTCGTGGCTGGGAAGTTTTGAGGAAGGCTCAAACCTTTGAATTGATCGAGGCTGCAACGACGCTTTTTGATATTAAGGGGAGGCGTTACACCTCGAGAAAGGACAGGATTGCTCTAAAAATCCTGCCCGACCCTCAGGTGAGCATCATTATTCCAGTACTAAACGGCCTCGATTACGTTAGAGAGTGTATTGACAGCCTCTATGCCTCTCGCGTGAGCGCGTCTTATGAGGTGATTGCTATAGATCAAAAGTCAACTGATGGCACCCGTCAATTGTTAAGGGATTATGCATCTCGTTTCGAGAATTTTGCCCTAATCGAAAATCCCGAAAACGTAGGGTTCGCCAGGGCCATGAACCAGGGCGCGTCGATTGCAAAGGGTCAATATCTGGTTTTGGCGAATAGTGATTTGATCTTCACTCATGGGTGGTTGGATCCGCTGCTTCAGGCAGTTCAAAAAGACCCGGAGATTGGAATTATTAGCCCGGTCACCAATTACGTTGGAGAAGGACCTCAATTAGATCCAGAAGCAATCGGTTTGAAATCTCATGAAGCCAATGCGTACGCGGAGAAAGCAGCTCTTCGCGATCAGGGAATTAACGTCGTTGATCGCCTTGTCTTTTTCTGTGTACTTATTCGCAAAAACATCTATGACCTCTTGGGGGGGTTAGCCAACATCTACGCCTTGGGAAATTATGAAGATGACGACTTCTGTCTCAGAGCGCGTTTGGCTGGCTATAAATTACAGATTGCGCGTAATTCCTTTGTTTTTCACTATGGCAGCAAGACATTCATTCGCCAGAAGATTGATTATAAAAAGGTCATGCAGCGCAATGAGAAGATATTTTTTCAGAGGGTGGCCGATTTTACGGTTGCCCCTCCGTTACATTCTGCTGCTATCCAACCCCTGACAGATGTGTCCGTAATCATAAGGACGAAGGATCGCCCATTTTTCCTCAAGCAAGCCCTGGCCAGCCTGGCCAATCAGACTTATCGGAATTTCGAGGCGGTGATTGTTAATGATGGTTTCAGCAATATTTCGCACATCGTCGAAGCTTATCAAAAACATCTATGCATCAAAGTGGTTCAAAACCAATCCAAGGGACGAGGCGCTGCACTCAATCGGGGATTAGCAGAAGCCAAGGGACCATGGATAACTTATTTAGATGACGATGATCTTCTCTACCCAACCCACCTGGAAAACCTTGTCTCGACTCTGAGCGTGGAGCCACAGGTGGGTCTGGCATACACGGATGCCAATAAATCCTTGTCCTGGGTAGATGAGAAGCAGGAGCATTTCGTTGCTCTGGCGCGCGAACGATTTGACCAGCGAAATTTCAGCTACGATGATCTATTATTCGACAACTGGATCCCCATTATGTCTTATATGCACCGTCTGGAGGATGCACTCCTCCTCGGCGGATATGACGAAACGCTGGAAGTGTTTGAAGATTGGGATTTTTTGCTGCGCCTGACGAAAAATGTCAAGGTGTATCGCGTACCTCGTATCACGTGTGAGTATCGTCTAAGGTTTGGTAAGCAATTGGATGATAGTACGCTGCGCGATCGAGAAAAAGCATTGGCATATCGGAAAATCATTTATGAACGCTATCCGGTTCAAGATCAGCGAGTCATAGATTACAGAGAATTACTGATAAGAATTGTAAGTTCCCAACTCGAAACCGTTCAGAAAATTCTCTCTTCGCCGTTGCCCGATTTGCAAAAGAATTTCCTTGTCGCAGCCAGCCTCGGCGGCTTCCCAGCATTGAGGGAGGTAGTTGAACTGGATGCAGATGTAATTGGGGGTTGAACGGTTAGAAGTGTGTAATCACGACTGAGGTGTTGTTTTGATGAAGATCAATTCGTCTTTTGTGGTTGTTCTGAGTTTATTCCTGGGTACTATTATCCGGTTTCAAGCATTTGCAAACGAAGTGAACGTTGCTGTTGTATCTCCCTCCATCAGCGCCGAGGGAAATGATTACGCGACCGATGTTCTCGGAAATGCCTGGAACTATAACGAATACAAGGATATTTCAAAGTATCTCAATACATCTGGTGTTGTGATCAACCTGAGTAATATTCAGGTAGCTAATGGGATATTTTCTGCCACATCGACAAACAGCGACGCCTATTATTTCCCGCTGTTTCCCGGCTATGGACAGAATGCAATCAACCCAGGAGCATATGGGGTAAATTATCCGATTCAATCCAATAAATATCATTGCCTCTCAATGCGGATGAAAGTGGAAACGGATAGTAGCGACGAAATACGGGTCTTCTGGTTTGCGGATAATCGGCTGACCGGTGGGCCCTTTGGTGTGACTCAGATTATCCCTGTAGCGGCAAACGCGTGGAAGATTTATGAGGTAGATCTCAATCTCAGCTTTGATAATATCAACAGCAATACATCCTGGAGCGCTCGCCCCTATTGGCAGGGGATTCGGATTGATCCTACTCGATATGCTAATAAGCGGTTTCACGTTGATTGGGTACGTTTGACAGATTGCAGCCCCAAAAACGTCACGGTCAACTGGTCGCCTGTACAGGCAAATGTTGAAATATGGATGAGCCGTCAATCTGGAGTGTTGGAGAATCGTTTATTGGGGCCGATCAACGGAAACAGCGGCAGCGCTCTCGTTAATGTCAGTGGTTGGGAAGCGGGGAGTTATTATTTGGGGGTTAAGAACCTGTCTTCTGGCGCAGTTCAATGGATGGATTTCACTATTGAGCCCAAGCCAGAAATTGCAATCACCAAACCTTCTTATACGAGTGGCGAGGGCATCTTTTTACCAATGAGTAACTCCAGCGAATTAATTTATGGTGTAGATCGTACTCGTTGCGTCAATCATACTTTCAATAATGGTATTTTGGAAATGGAAACTAAATCGCCAGCGACAATTGGTTCTAGCTGCGTGGCTGGGAGCTATAGCGACCCTCAGCTCTATTTCAATCTCCCTTACCAGATTGATACAACCCAGTATCGTTATTTTACCTATCGTTTACACACCCAGGGGGCTTGGCAAGATGTCAATAAGGGCTGGGTGGGGCGCTTGATTTGGTATTACAATCGCTCGTCTCAACAATTATGCATTGCTGTCTCTCATGATATTATCATTGACGTGGACTGGGAACGCTATGCGTTAGATTTGCATCAATCGGCGGTTGGTGCTCCCGAATATGTGGAATATTGTGGGACCCAATATCTTTGGTCCGCCTATCCTGTCCACCTGTTGCGGTTTGATCCCAATGAGAACGCTACTTCTAGTTCGATATTTCAAAAGCTCGACTGGATCAGTTTGAATAAAATGGACAAAGCATCTCGAACTGTAGCCTTCCCAATCCATGCCACTTTCTCCAAACCCCTAGACTCTCTGACGTTGAGATTTTATTACACCACTGATATTGCTCAACCTAGGCAGCGTTCCCTCCAACTTGTATCGCCTGCTGCTCCACCCAATCTTTCTGGTTTGGAGCTGCTTTTTTTGCCATATATTGGTTACCATTCATTTTCTGAGGATTCGGCAACTTCTGAATTTTTGTGGAACACAAGCGGGGTAGCTTCAGGCACGTATTACGTCTGCATTGAAGCGACCGATGAGGTCGGGAATGTCTCTATTCGTTGCAGTGAAGCTCCTGTTCGCGTAGAGTAACGCTCGTTTTCGATCGGGCGTCATGACAAGATGATCTAAGTATATAAACGTTGTTGTGAAGGTGCTAAAGATTTTGGACGGCGTGAAACTTATTGTCCTAACCGGGAGGGGAAGCCTTTGACCTCACCCAAAATCCTGGCTATCTTGCCTGGCGTGATGCCGTCCACGCTCATCTATATTGTCAAGCCCTTTCTCCGCTTGCAGGCTGAGGGGCAAATTCGTTTACGCGTCGCGTTGGAGGCTTACCTTAATTCCAATGTTGTAACCTGGTCGGATCTAATCGTTTTTTGCAGGAATGTGGAGCCGCGCTATGGTTATATACTCGATCTGGTGCGTTCGCGCGGCATCCCATATATCTATGATATTGACGACAATCTGTTTGAGGTGCCCGATCAAGTGTCAGACGGGGATTATTATCGTGCGCCGGAGCGCCTGGCTTTGCTTACAGAATATCTGCGTCACGCCAGCCTGGTGCGCGTTTATTCGAGAGCCTTGAAAGAACGTTTCCTACCGTTGAACGCCAATACTGTTCAAGTACGTCCCACGCTGGATTGGAGTCTAATCTCGCCGTCTTGCCCGAAGAAGGCCTCGGATCGAGTAAAAATTGTGTATGCAACCAGCCGGCGGGATGATTACCTGTTCCCCATCTTTACCGATGCCCTACAAAGGATCCTGCAGGACTATTCGGAGCGGGCAGAAATGCATTTTTGGGGCTTCCAGCCGGCAGGGTTTCAAAACATGCCGAATGTGTATTTTCACAAGTTTGAATGGAATTACGACCAGTTCATGCGCCGCTTTTCCAACGCTGGATTTGATATTGGCCTGGCGCCTATGTTGGATGATAGCTTTCACCGCGCCAAGACAAACACGAAATTTCGCGAATACGGCGCGTGCGGCATCGCCGGGATCTACTCCAGAGCGTCCCTCTATACTGAGTGCGTAAGCGATGGCGAAACAGGCCTGCTGGTGGAAAATGAGCCGGCTGCCTGGCATCAGGCGATGCAAACCCTGATCGAGGACATCGGCTTGCGTGAAAGGATCCGTCAATCGGCGCGCGAGCAGGTGAAAAAGCTTTATTCTCAGGAACAATTCCAGCAAGAATGGCTGCAATTGATCGAGCGGGTTTTGGATCAGAGCCGCAAACAGTCTGGTATGGGCGCGCCGCGCGCTCTTGAGGCGCGCAGGGTAAAAGCTAATCTGCCGAAGCGAGCTGTCCCATCCAACCTGGGCATCTGGCGAGAGAAACTAGGGCGAGGCATTGAGCTGATGAAGGGGGGCGAATTCCAACGTTCAATATTCAACAGCCGCGTCCACATGAACAACCTTTGGTGGTTGTTCAAGGTCAATGTCTTAAAGCATCTATGAATTCAGCGCCTTCAGATCCGCCCCCCTTGGTGTCTGTGATTGTGTTGAATTGGAACGGTGCGGCTTACTTGCCCCGCTGCTTGGACGCCCTGGCGGGTCAGACCTTTAGCGATTTTGAAGTCTTAGTGCTGGATAATGCTTCTACCGATCACTCAGCAGATGGGTTGGAGGAGCGCTGGGCGGGCGTTCGAGTGGTGCGGTTTGAACGGAATCTGGGCTTTGCCGCGGCGAATAATCGCGGCGCTGAACTGGCGCGCGGCCGTTGGCTGGTATTTCTAAACAACGACGCCTTTCCTCGGCAAGATTGGCTAGAAAATCTCGCAGCAGCGGCGAACACTGCCCCTCAATATTCGTTCTTCGCCTCCCGCTTGGTTTATGCTTCCAATCCAGAAAGGACGCAGGCAACCGGCGATGTGGTGCATGTCAGCGGCTGCGCCTGGCCGCGGGATCAAGGTCTTTCGGACAAACAGGCGCATCTGGAAAAGGAAGAGGTCTTCAGTGCATGCGCCGCAGCGGCGATGTATGACCGCGCGGCTTTTCTGCAGGCCGGCGGCTTTGACGAGCATTTCGCCAGTCATTTGGAGGATGTGGATCTGGGCTTTCGTTTGCGTTTGGGCGGGCATCGCTGTTTGTATGTCCCCGATGCGGTGGTTGCACACCTTGGTTCTGCCAGCTATGGCCTCGAAAGCGCACGCGCTGTGTATCAGGTGCAGCGCAATCTGATCTGGATGTACCTGGCTGATATGCCCGGCCGGCTGTTCTGGAAATATCTGCCAGCGCATGTCTTTGCCAACCTGGTGTTTCTGGTTTACTACACGCTGCGCGGGCAAGGACGGGCGGTCTGGCGAGCGAAGTTAGACGCCTTGCGCGGACTGGGCTACGCTATCCGTCGGCGTAAGGCAATACAATCTCAGCGCAGGGTTACAATAGAGGAAATGGATCGTTTGCTCGATCATGGCCTGATCAGTCCATACCTGTTGGGTCGGCGCAGCGCACGATTTCGCCCGGCTGCCTGCTCAATAATACGCCAACAGGAGTAATCCATTTGAATTTGCCTCTCAACTCATGGGTATATAGCGCGCCCGAAATGGTTCAACCCGGCTGGATCGGACAGCGGCCGTATCTGACCACGCCGCAGGGCGGGAAAATCGTAGTTGACCGCTACGTGTTGGGCTTATGGCATTTTGCTAACCAGCGGAATTTAGCGCAAGCGTTGTCCTGGGCAGATCAACAGGGGTTGTCGCGCGAGGCGGCAGCCAGTGCCTTGGTTTGCCTGGTTGAAGCCGGCTTGCTATCGCGGCGCGACGGGCAGATTCCACCAGGCGTTGCCTCAGAGGAGAAGGTCCAATCACCTCAGGTAATTGAAAATGGCGAACTGGTGAGCGCGGTGATTGTCTCATATAACAGCCGCGAATGGCTTCCAGAATGTTTCGCCTCCTTACAATCGCAAACGTATTCGAACCTGGAGATCATCCTGGTGGATAACGGCTCCAGTGATGGCTCATTGGAGTGGGTGCAGGAACATTATCCCCAAACGCGCAGCATTCGCATCTCGCCGACCGTTTCTCTAGCGCGGGCGCTCAACCAGGGCATTCGGGCAGCTGCGGGCGCGTATTATCTGCTCTTGAACCCCGATGTCAAGCTAGAACCGAGCGTTGTGACGTACATGGTCGCTGCGGCGCGCCGGGAGGCGCGTTGCGCTGCTATTGCAGCTAAGTTGCGTTTCCTATGGGCGCCGTCCTTTTTGAACGGATTGGGGAATTTTGTGGGCGCTTTCTCCTGGGGGACGGATAGCGCGTTGGGTCACCTGGATTTGGGACAGTTCGACGACTGGCGCGAGCTGCCTTCGGCTTGTTTTGCGGCGGCCTTGATCCCGGCCGCCGCCCTGCGTGACATCGGTTTGCTAGACGAGGGCTTCCCCATGTACTACGAAGACAGCGAGTGGTGCTACCGCGCGCGTTTGCTGGGTTATCGCGTCTGCGCCGCGCCACAAGCGGTGGTTTATCACGCCTTTAGCGGTCGCGAGCCGGGGGAGGAACATGGCGGTTTAAAAGCGCAAAAGCTGCATCATGTAGTTTATGGGCGGCTGCGTTTTGCCATCCGTTTGCTGAACGGCGCAACCATGGCGCGGTTCTTGCTTTCGTATGGACTGGAAGACCTGGTGAACGCTCTGGCGGCTCTCCTGCGCCGGCGTTGGGAGAACGCCCAGGCTTATGCTCAAGCTTGGAGAGATCTCCGCAAGGCGCTGCCTGCTTTACAAGTTGAAAGGAGGCTCATTCAAGATCAGCGTCAGTGCAGCGACCAAGAGCTGTTCGCACCGCAGAGGCGGCTCCCCCCCACACTGATTTGGCGGGGATTGCCGCTGTTGACCTGGGACAGCATTTGTCAATATTACGCGCCCTGGTTGATGGCGCAACGCGGGCAGGATTATCCGGAGTTCGGTGAATGGGAGATGGAACCAGATGCTCTGAAACATGGCGCATCTCCACGCCTGCTATGGCGGCGGTTGGTAGAAATACAACGCGCTGAGGGCAACCTTGCCGCGCTGCACCGTTTCGCCAAGATCGTGCAGTGGAAATTGATGCAACCTTGAAGTTCTTCTGGTCTTTCTCTTGAGCGTGGGCGATTGAATTTCACAACAGGGTTGTCAAGAACAACCATTCCCCAAAAGATGAAAATATCGCCGCTGAGTTCACAGAGAGACAATTTTCGAGGCAGGCTTAGAGTGTACACGGAGATTTTCTTACCCCTTCTCTGTGCGCATTGTGGCCTGGAAGTCGGTCCCAGCGTTCATCAACACCAAATAGGGAGACGATCAAGCTGTAGGAGAGTAAAAAGTGCGTATTGGCATTGACGCCACGCCGCTCCCTGCTCAGCCGGTGGGCGCCGGCGTGTATATCATCCAATTAATCCGCGCCCTGGCAGCCGAGCTGGGCGCGCACCATTTTATCGTTTTTGCGCAACGCAGCCGACGCCCTTTGATAGATACACCGCAGTTGACGGGAGTAGAATGGATTGAGACGCCCGATCTCAGCCCGGCGCGGCGGCTGGTTTGGGAGCAAGTTGCCCTGCCGCGCCTGGCGCGCCGCGCTGGCGTGGATGTATTACATTCGCTTCACTACACCCGGCCATACTTCCTGCCATGCGCCTCTGTTGTGACGTTTCATGACATGACGTTTTTTCTCTATCCAAAGCTGCACACGCGCTCCAAACGCGTCTTCTTCCCCTGGATAATGCGGGTGAGCGCTCGAAAGGCGCAGGCGATCATCGCTGTATCCGAAAACACGCGGCGAGATGCGATGCGCCTCTTAAAAATAACGCCGGAAAAGATTTTTACCGTGCAGAACGGCATCGGCGCAGAATTTCGTCCCATAGACGATGCAGCGCTCTTAGAAACCTGTCAAAAAAAATATAATCTGAGGCAGCCGTTTATCTTGTATGTGGGGACCGTTGAGCCGCGTAAAAATTTACCCTTGTTGTTGCGGGCGTTTGCGCGCCTGGCAGCTCAGCGCGCGGATATTTCACTGGTGATCGTTGGGCGCTTGGGATGGATGTATGAAGAAGTGTTTCAATTGATTGAGGCACTGGGGCTGAGCGAGCGGGTTCAGTTCACCGGATATGTGCCTGCGGAAGACCTGCCAATGGTTTATAATCTGGCGCAGATATTTGTTTATCCTTCTCTGTATGAGGGGTTTGGCTTTCCACCCCTGGAAGCGATGGCGTGCGGCGCGCCGGTGATTACTACTGCCTCGTCAGCCATGCAAGATCAGGTAGGCGATGCGGCCATCCTGACGCCGCCAGGGGACGAACAGGCGCTCTATGAAGCGATGGATCGGTTAGTCCATGATCCTGAGCTGCGGCGAACGCTCTCTGCGCGCGGCCGCGGCCAGGTGGCGCAATTCACATGGCAAACGACGGCGCAAAATACTCTTCAGGTGTACCAGTGGGCGATTCACAACCATTGAGCGAAGTGGACGTTTCGGTTTGCATCGTCACTTATCGCGCTCGGGATTTGCTGCGCGATTGTTTGTGTTCGCTGAGAGAAAATACCCGCTTGAACTATGAAGTCATTGTGGTGGATAACGGCTCACAGGATGGCGTGGCGGAAATGCT
>DYGV01000009.1:0-28489 GCA_020724505.1 Anaerolinea thermophila | reverse complement strand
TTCAGAATTCAGGCAACGAAGGTTACACACGCCCGATGAATCAGGCGCTGCGCCTGGGGCGCGGCCGATATTTGCTGCAACTGAACCCCGACACCCTGCTTCTGCCCGAAGCGATTGATCGGATGGCGGCCTTTATGGATAAGCATCCTGAAGTAGGAATCTGTGGGCCAAAAGTGCTTAACCGCGACCTCACGCTGCAAAAGCCCTGCCGGCGCGGCGAGCCACGCCCCTGGGCAGTGATCACTTACTTTCTAGGGCTTTCGTCTTTGTTCCCCCACAGCCGTCTGTTTGGTCAGTATCTGATGAATTATATGGATGAAGATGTAACTCATCCTGTAGCAGGCGTGTCCGGTTCTTGCATGTTGGCGCGCCGCTCGATGGTAGAGCAAATCGGTTTTCTGGATGAGACCTTCTTTGCCTATCAAGAGGATGCAGATTTCTGTTTTCGCGCCCGCCAGGCAGGCTGGCAAGTGATTTATTTTCCTGAGGCGAAAATCATCCATTTTGGCAGCCTGGGCGGTTCGCGCGTCCAGCCCTATCGCTCGATCGTTGAATGGCACCGCTCTTATTTTCTTTATTACCGCAAACACCTGGCAAAAGACTATTTCTTTTTGTTCAACCTGTTTTATTATCTGGCGATGATGTTTAAGCTCCTTGTGACTTTAGGGGTTAACTTCCTGCGCCGCGAGAAATATGCAGGTTCTCGCAAACCCTGAAACCGGGAAGGGCGAGTTCATCCAATGTCCCCTCAATTTTCAGCGATATACTTCATTTTTCGAGGGCTATTGCTATCCCTGATAGTGATATTAGGGCTAGCCTGGGTGAGCATGAAGGTCGCTCAAAAGATGCGCTTGATTGACCTACCGGGCAGCGCGCCGCATAAGAGCCATACCCGGCCCACGCCCCTGGCGGGTGGCATTGCGTTGTTCTTCTCGCTGTTAATTTGCGAAACATTGCTGCGCACTTTGATTGAGCCAACGATACGGGCGACATTTCTGGCGGGGGCGGTGGTGTTTGTCTTTGGATTGCTGGATGACTATTGGACTTTACCGCCGCTGGCGAAGCTTTTGGGTCAAATTTTAGCAGCAGTGATTTTGATCTTCTCCGGCGTTTATGTTCGAATCTTCGAGTCGCCGGAGTTTTTCTTTTATGGCGACACGCGGCTCTATCTATACCTGGATTGGCTGCTGACCATCTTCTGGGTGGTGGGGATCACAAACGCTTTCAATTTCGTGGATAGCATGGACGGATTGGCGGTGGGCCTGGGCGGCATGGCTGTGGCATTCTTTGTTTTATTGACCCTGGACTCTCAGCAGTTTCTGCTTTCACAACATAGCGCCCTGATTTTTGGCGCCTGCCTGGGGCTGTATTTTTATAACTCACCGCCGGCGCTGTTGTTCTTGGGGGATTCTGGATCGCAAACTTTGGGGTTTATCTTGTCTGTGTTGGCGATCGCCTACAATCCACAAGGGGCATACCAGTCCTCTTCATGGTTCGTACCGGTGATCATGCTCGGCGTGCCTATTTTTGACACCCTGTTGATCGTGATCTCGCGCTTGAGACGCCGACATCCTATCTATGTTGCGGCGCAGGATCACACTTATCATCGTCTGCTGCGCCTGTTTCGATCGCCCAATCGCGCCGTACTGGCGATGCAGATCAGCTCTTTGATGTTAGGCTGCCTGGCGATTTTGGGTTTGAACCAGCCGCCGTTGATCGCCAACGCCATCTTTTTGTTTGTGCTGATGATGGGCATCGCGGCATTGATCTTCTTGGAAGGGGACAAGGATTGGGTATAATCGAAAAGCTGTCCTATGGAATGGTCATTTCGAGATGAATTTCTTGCCGCCACGCATCGCTGGTATCTGATCATGCTGTGCTGCCTGTTGGGCAGCCTGGCGGGATGGTCGGTTGCGATGCTCTGGCCTTCGCCGGTGCGCGTCACAAAGGAACTTTTTGTTGGCCTGAACGTTTATCAATCCGGCAACGATCGCGGCGCCATTCAACACGCTGGCCTGCCTTTTCAAAACGCGAATGATTATAAGAACTGGCAGATGGCCAGCCTGAACACAGTGATTTACATGGATAGCATACTGGATGAAACCCTGACTCGTTTGCGGACGATGGACGCTTACTGGCAGGGGGTCAGCCGCGAAGAGTTGGCAGAGATGCTGCATGTGTATTGGCGCAACGCGGGAAAATGGCGGTTGGTCGCCAGGCATGAGAACCAGACGTATGCGACGCAAGCGGTGCTGACCTGGCAAGATGTGATCGTCGAACGCGTACACCTCGCAGTCGCAGAGGCGCAAAATGCGCTGCTTATTGCTTCTCAGTTGGAGGCCATAGCAAATGCCCGTGCGATTACTGAGCAGCAACAGCTCCTTCTCCAACAGACGAAAATACAACTGGAAGGCTGGCGCACCAGGCTGACCGAACAGCCACTACTGAGGGATGAAGAGCGGATGCGCCTGTGGTTGGAGTTCACGCAGGTCGCCGAAGGCGAGGAATGGCAATTAGCGAAAGACGCATTTCCAGTGGATGGTTCACCCAACCGCGCATATCTTGCCTGGTTGGAAGAAGTTTTGCCATTGCTTAACCGCGAAATTGAACTTGCTCAGGAGCAGATTAAGGCGCAATCTCAACAGTATGCGGAGCTGTCTGCACAGTATTCGCAGGCGGTGGAGGCCAGCCTGGGTCTTTCGGCGGAACTGCTCGTCCAAAAAATTAGCGATCGAAAACTTCAACTCACAGTCGAACGTCCAACCGGTGTGTTGATATTGAGCGGCGCGTTCGTTGGACTGGTCGCCTGGGCAATGGGGTGGTTAATTCGGCCGGCGTTGCGAATGATGTCATGATTCAGGCGCATATTCGTCCACTTCTGGGCGCGGCGCAGAAGGTTGCCTGGGCTGCCCTTCTGTTTACTTTGCCGGTAACCAGCTTTCCGTATTTCCCGCCGGCGATGGGCGGGGATGCACTGGTGCGGCCTCTGGCGGTTTATCCTTTGATCTTGCTGGCGGCGTTAGCTGTGCTGCCAGCCTTGTTCACCCGCCCGGTTTCGCGCACAGTTTTGACTTTGCTGCCGTTTGTCTTGATCGCTTCGGTCAGTTCCCTGGCTTCTTTGTTGCGCGGCATCGAACCGGCGTTGGGCATCTCGGTAGAGGCGCGCGTCTTACGAGGCATGATTACGCTGGCAATCGGCTGTGCATTCTATGTAACCATCGCCATTATCCCGCGGACGCGCCAGGATTTGGAGTTTTCTTTGCGTTGGATCTACGCCGGCGGGTTGGTGGCTTTGTTGTGGGGTTCTTTGCAGGCGGTTTCTATTTTCTTTTCCTCTCAAACATTGTTCGCTTTTTTGGAGAAGGCTCAGACCTACATCTCGATCCGCCCTTTGCGACCGGATCGCATCTCAGGTCTGACCTACGAGCCGCATTGGTTTGCGGAACAGATCATTCTGCTGCTCTTACCTTGGACGCTGGCAGCGGCGTTGAACGGGTATAGCGTCTATCGTTGGCGCTGGCGCTGGTTGACGGTGGAATGGCTGATTGTCGGCTGGTGCGTTCTGTTGCTGCCGTTCACCTACTCGCGAGCCGGCCTGTTGAACCTGGCGATTTTGGTTTTCTTGAGTGTCATCTTCTTTCGCCCGTCCAGGAACAACCGCCTCCCCAATGGGGCCAAAACGAAAAGCGCGGCGCGCCGGCTGGCAGGCTGGGGCAAGAGACGATTGGTCGAGGCGGTCGTTGTCTTGGGGCTTGTTCTGCTCCCCATTTACCTAATCGGGGACCGTAACCCGTTTTTCGCCCGCATCTGGGGGTATTGGAAACAGCCGCAAGCCAGCCTGTCGGGTTATTTGAGCTACCTGGGCTTCGACGCCCGGTTGGTATATGGTCAGGCTGCTTTTAACACATATCTGGCTTACCCTGTTTTGGGAGTAGGGCTGGGCAATTATGCGTTTTATTTTGAGGAGATGCTGCCCTATCGCCCCATCGCCGAGGTACCGGAAGTGCTGCACATGGTTACACCTGAGCCAGGTAGGGACCGATTGATCACTTCGAAGAATTTGTATCTGCGCCTATTGGCTGAGACCGGCATTGTCGGCGCAACAGCCTACCTGGCCTTTGTGATCGCCCATGTTGGCTGCGCGGTATATCTTTGGTTGTCAACAGATCGCCGTTGGCAATATTGGGGCACAGCCAGCCTGTGCGGGTTATTGGCTTTTGCGCTCTCGGCGATGACTTTCGACTCGTTCGTTATCCCTAACACCTGGGTGGTCTTTGGCTTGATCTGCGCGGCGACTCGCGTTATGATGCAACCTCTGTCTTTGCATGGTGAAACTGAATGAATAGAACCTGGCTCTTGCGCGATGAGCTGTATCGCGTGTTTCATAACTGGAAAATGCTGCTCGTCTTTTTCGCCCTGGGGTGTGGATTGGGATGGACGGCATCTGCGTTGTGTCCATCCTACCACAAGGCCACACGGGTGGTCTTTGTCGCCCTGAACCCTTATCGCGCCTACTCGGACGCTCGGTTCCTGGCGCTGGCGAAACCGCGTTACTCCAATATTGATAATTATCATTATTGGCAAATGTATCAGTTGGAAACGGCGATCTACCGCGATCCGTTGATCCAGACGACATTGGAGCATTTACGTGCCCTGGATCCTTATTGGAACAATGTGGATGCGGTGCAACTGCGCCAGATGTTGGATGCGGAATGGCGCACAGCGGGGAGGTGGCGCTTGATCGCCCGCTATTCCGATCGAGACCACGCCATCCAGGCAGTTCAGGTGTGGAGCGAGCAATCCGCTTTGCAGGTGAAAGAAGCAGTTTCTTCGGCGCGAAAAGCGTTCATGATTGACCAGCAACTGCTCGTTGCAGCTCAAGAATTACAGGAGGCGCGTTTGCGCGAGCAATCGCTGAGGCTGGCGCAACAGGCGCTGCGCGATTGGCGAACAGAAGCCGCTGCCTTGCCCCAGGAACGCCCATTGCCGCCTGACATGCGCTGGCGCGTGTATGCACTAACAACGGCTTATGCGCAAGAAGACTCTGCCTGGCAGGCGTTGCTGGAGCGCCAGCCGGCGCCCAATGCGCCAGCGAAGGATTATATCGAATGGGCGGAGCAGGCCCTGGGACAATATCAAGCCGAATTGGAAATTTTGCCCGGGCAGATCTCCTGGCTAGAGGCCCAATACGAGCAGCTCAAAGAACAGTATCAAACAGAAGCGGACAAGAGCCTGGGGTTATCGCCCAATTTGGAAGTCGAGGGGCTGGGCGAGCTGCAAGAGCAGGTTGTCCGTCCGACTTCCACTTTAGCGCTGGTTGGCGGTCTGATTGGGCTGCTCGCCTGGCTCTTCATCGAGGCGCTGCGTGTCCGAAGCAAGGAGCGCATCAGTGAGTAGAGCCGCTGTGATCTCCGGGCTGGAGCGCTTAACGCGCTTTACCTGGGCTTTCTTTTTTCTAGCGTTACCGGTAACCAGTTTCCCTTTCCTGCCAGATGAACTGGGCGGCAAGGCATTGGTGCGTCCGCTGGCGATCTATCCCCTGATATTATTGCTGGTTTTGATTACCCTGCCGCGCCTGTTCAAAGAACCCCTGCCGTTGACCTTTCTGCCGCTGTTTGGGTTCATCCTGGCGGCGATGATCAGCTCTATTTTTGCATTCACGGTGGATCTGGAAGCCTATCGTGGGGTCAGCCTAGCCGAACGATTTGTGCGCGGCCTGATCACGCTGGGTTTGGGGGTGAGCTTTTATTTGACGGTCACGTTGCTGCCCAAAAGTTGGGCAGATTTGCGTTTTTCGCTGCGCTGGCTATACGGCGGCATGGCGCTGGCTTTGATGTGGGGCTCGCTGCAGGCCTTATACGTGATCCATTATGTGCCTCGCTATTTCAAGCTGCTCAACCTGGTGCAAGGTTACATCTCCACGCGCAAATTGTTCACCACGCGCATCTCTGGTCTGACTTATGAACCCAAATGGTTCGCCGAACAGATCATCTTTTTGCTCCTGCCCTGGCTGCTCGGTTCAATCCTCACCCGGCGCACCATCTTCCCCTGGCGTTTCCGCTGGTTGACTGTGGAGTGGTTCTTATTTGCTTGGGCGTGCGTCGTGTTAGTGTTCACCTACTCCCGCACCGGTTTGTTTGTCCTGGCGGCGCTGGTTATCCTGGCGTTTGGGTATTACCGTGCCAGCAGCCATCGAAAGGCGATCCAATCCAGCGCAACGCCGCGGCGTTGGATGAGGCGCTGGATCGAATTGACGGCTCTCTTGGCGTTGTTGGTGGGTGGAATGTTCGTCGTCGGCTCGCAAAACCCATATTTCTCCCGCCTTTGGCGCTATTGGACGGAAAACAAAGCGCGCAGCCGCACTTACCTCGAATATATTGCCTTCGAACAGCGCTTTGTGTATTGGGCGACGGCGCTGCGGATCTATCAGCAAAACCCATGGGTGGGCGTCGGGTTGGGCAATTACGCCTTTTACTTCGCAGAGATGATCCCTGATCAACCTTACGACCAGCAAAGAGAGGTCATGCGCCAGATCACGCCAGCCGATGGGCGTGATCGGTTGATTACACCCAAAAATTTGTACGCACGCCTGATTTCTGAAACCGGCTTGCTGGGCACGGCAACGTTCACTGCATTTCTGTTAGCGGTGATTGGCGGTTTGCTCTATTTATGGTTCTCGCCCTCTTCTGAGCAAAAATATTGGGGGGTCAGCGGCGCGCTGGCGCTGTTTGTATTTGCTTTTGTGATCTTTTCATTCGATTCGTTCGCGCTGCCCAATATGTGGGTGGTATTTGGTATGATTACCGCAGCGGCCAGGCTGGAGGATCCGCCGCCGGCTGAGGGCTTATCTGGATGATTAAAGATACTTTTTGGGCTGACCAAAATAGCGTCAGGTGGTTTTATCGCCTGTATCTGGGCTTGGCGTTGATACAGGGTCTTGTCGCCCTTGCGCTGCTGGTGCAAATGCCTTCATCGCAAGGGGATGGCATGTTGGCGGGGATGTCGAAGGCGCGCCTGGCGTTGCTGATGATGATCCTGGCGGCGAGCCTGGGGTTCGCGTGGATGCTCCTGGAAAGTTGGCTGCGCCCTCCCGCCTTGGAACGCCGCTGGGAACGCCTTCTGCTTTATTTCGGACGCCGACGAGTTTGGAGTGCCTGGCTGATGGTCAGCACAATGGTTTCTCTCGTTGGGGCGTTCTATGTCACCCTCCTGCCGGATATTCGCGAGCCATTCACACAAGCCATCGCCAGTCGCTTACAGCCGCTGGTGGTATGGAGCGCCGGATTAGGCGCGCAAACATTTGCCGCGCTGTTAATTTTGCGTCATGGGCGGGAATTGTTTGGATTTCGTCCACGGGGGCGCTTCTTCTATCTGCTTCTGGCATTCTATGCTGTAATGTTTTGGCTATGGTCTTGGACGGCGCGCGAGGTAATTCCGGCAGAAGGCCAGCGGCTAGGATGGAACCATCAAGGAGCACCGCTGGTAGAGGCGCAGGTTTTCTTTGCTTGGCTAGCGGGTATAGCGTTGCTGCTTTTGACGACCTTCATCAACGACCCGCAACGGCTCGTTCTCTGGCGCGAAAGGTTGCGCTGGCGTAGAATTGATCTCTGGTTATCGTTATTAATTTGGCTTGGCGCAGTCATCGCATGGCAGGCAACGCCGATTTCCCCCAACTGGTTTCTAACAGCGCCGGTTTATCCCAATTTCGAATATTATCCCAGCTCGGACGCCCGCGCCTACGATACGCCGGCACAGACGGCGCTGATCGGCGAAGGCTACACATTTTACGGCGCGCCGTATATTCGCCGGTCGCTCCTGGCGATGTATATGACCCTCCTGCATCTCGTGGGTGGGCAAAGGTATGAAAGCGTGGTCTTTCTCCAGATCCTGGCGCTGGCGCTGATTCCGGTCTTGATTTACTGGTTGACCCGCGCCTTACACAACCGTTATTCCGCCCTGATGGCTGCGGGGCTGGTCATCTTTCGCGAGGTCAATTCAATTCGCCTTGCCAGTAGCATCACCACTTCGAACGCAAAGCTGCTCATGGCGGATTTGCCAGCCACGTTGATGGCGCTGCTTTTCACTTACCTGGTTGTGCTTTGGCTACAAAACATCGAAGAGAAGCGCCTGGCTTTGGTCTGCGGCGGAGCGTTGGGCTTTTCGATGTTGATCCGTTTGGAAACCGCCCTGTTCTTTTTCCCCTTAGCGGTTATTGCAGCGTTGATCCTCTGGCCTAAGAAGAAGTTTGGGGTATGGCTGCAGAGCGGGTTACTGGCCGGGTTAGGGATCTTGATGGTGATTTCGCCCTGGGTCTGGCGCAACTATCGTTTGACGGGCAAGGTATTTATTGATCACCCATATTTTTCGATTGGTATTTTATTCCAGCGTTTTCATCCCAATCGGGAGATTCTACTGAGCAGCCAGCAAGAGGATGAATCGCCCGAAGAGAGCCTCGCCACGGTGGTGCCACAGCCTACCGTAACCGCCCAGAGTGTTGTTCCACAAGCCAGCGACGTTCCTTTACCCACACAGGCGCCGCCGCCCGAACTTCCTCAAGAGCTGATCGAGCGCGAGAAGAACCGCACCTTTGAATACATCCGGCAGAATATTGGGCGTTTGGTGGGCGTGATGATCGGTCACACATTGAACAGTCAAATGCAGACGTTTCTGACCCTACCAAGCACCTTCCGCGGCCTGGACAGCGCGATTGCCTGGGTAGGTCACCGCTCAGCGACGAGGTTCTGGACTGAATGTTGCGCGGCCGAGAATTATGTCCGCCGTTTGCCTTATTGGCGTAAATGGGATGGTTATTTTCCCAGCCAGACGCTCTTGCCACTGGTAGTCAACCTGCTGTTGATCGCCTGGGGGGCGAACCAGGCATGGAGGAGGCGCGGCTGGGCGGGTCTTACCCCGATTGCCCTGACGATCGCTTATCTGAGCTTCAACGGCATCTTTCGCAATTCTGGCGGGCGATACATTCTGCCGGTGGATTGGTCGGCGCTGGTCTATTTCAGCATCGGCTTGGCGCAGGTCAGCATGGATGTCTATGCTTATCTGACGGGCAAAATTGCAGTGGAAGAACTTCCTCTCTCATCTGGCGGCGATCGAGCGGCGCGTACCAAATTTTCTTTGCCGCGTGGTCTGGCGATACCGCTCATCGCTCTGGGGTTGTTCTTATTGGGCAGCCTGGTGCCGCTGGTGGAACGTAGTTTCCCGAGGCGCTATGATGAGGCGCGCATTGAGGCAATGTATTCAGCGTTGATTGCCTCGGATCAGATTCCGGAGCAAACGCGCCGGGATTTACAAACCTATCTATCCAATGGCGCGGTGGTCATGGCTGGGCGCGCCTTGTACCCGCGCTATTTTCCTCCCGGCGTGGGGGATCATGTGGCGAAACGCAATCCCCTTGCACCCCGACCTTACCCTCGCATGGTGTTTTTTCTGGCTGGGCAAATCAGCCAGAATATGGCGATCCCGGTGATGGGCAAACCAGCGCGTTTTCCCAATGGCCGAGACGTAGTGATGATCGTTTGCCCGCAGCGGGACATCCTGGCGTTGGCGCTTTTTGCTCCCGATGGGGCGCTGGAGTATGTCCAGTTGCGCTCGCCTTTCCCAACCCAGCTTACCTGTCCGCTGCCGGAAGAACCAGTAGATGCCCCCTGATGTCTTCAATAATGAGGTGAAATAGTTGATGAGCAAGCAGAACAAAATTCTTATCGTTATCTTGACCTGTGGTTTCTTATTGGCGATCGCGTGCGGCGTCTGTTTCGTTGGCGGGGTGGGCGCTTACCTTTGGCTTGCGCCGGCTTCAGAACAGGTTACGGCGGCGACGATCCAGCCTGTTTTGTCCACTTCAACGCCTGTTACGCCGATCTTCGCGACGCCTACTGAGGCTCGCTCATCCGTTGAACCAGCCAGCCCGCTGGAGCCCGCCCCCTTGCAACCTGACGATCCCGCTCTGGCTGCTGCGTTGGAGACTTTGCGCGTCTTTGAAGAAACCATCGTTCCCATCAACGATCCCATTGACCTGGCGAGACGGTTGGAGGGTCGCCCTAATCTTCCCCGCAGCCTAGAAGCGCCGGTGAAAACGTATCAAATTGGAGATCGGCAGACCTTTTGGGTGACCAATTCCGACTCGAATGAAAATTTCGAGGTCGAAGCCAGCTTACGTTATGTGACCGAACATGTTTATTTTTGGATCCAAGATGGCGTCCATTATAACGAACGGGATTTGAAAGAGCTGGTTGATACCTTCGAAAACGAGATTTATCCGCGTAACCGCGAATTCTTTGGCAGCGAATGGACGCCGGGCGTGGACGCAGACCCGCACCTGTTTATCCTGTATGCGCGCGGTTTGGGCGGCTCGGTGGCAGGGTATTATTCCTCGGCGGACGAATACCTGCCGTTGGTGCGTGAAAAGGCCAACGGTCATGAGATGTTCTTGCTCAGCGCCGATCATGTGGACCTGGGCGATGAATATGCCTATGGTGTTTTAGCGCATGAGTTTCAGCACATGATTCACTGGTATCGCGACCGCAATGAAGAGACCTGGATGAACGAAGGCTTCTCGGATCTGGCGATGTTTTTGAACGATTATAGCATCGGCGGCGCAGACCGGGCGTATGTCAGTGACCCGGATATTCAATTGACCGACTGGCCTTCAACGCCAACCAACCGCACCGAGCATTATGGCGCATCCTTTCTCTTTATGACCTACTTCTTAGATCGTTTCGGCGAGCGCGCCACCCAAATGTTGGTGGCAGATGAAGCTAATGGCATGGTGAGCATTGACCAGGTGTTGGCTTCGTTGGGCGCTGTGGACGCTATCACTGGCGCTCCGATTCGGGCGGATGATGTGTTTGCTGATTGGGTGATTGCGTCTTTTTTACAAGATGGGCGGGTCGCAGATGGGCGATATACGTATCACAACTACTCCCGCGCACCGTCTCCCGCTCCGACGGAAACCATTAGCGATTGCCCCACGCCAACCGAACAGCGCGATGTCAGCCAATACGGGGTGGACTATATCCGCATCCGCTGCCGCGGCGATTACATCTTGCGCTTCGAAGCGCCTGAATTGATCCGCGCCTTACCGACCGATCCGAAATCCGGCGCTTATGCGTTTTACTCGAATCGCGGCGACGAATCGGATATCATCCTGACGCGTGAATTTGACTTCAGCGATCATACCGCTCCATTAACCTTTACTTATTGGACCTGGTATGACCTAGAAAAAGATTATGACTATTTATACCTGTTGGCTTCCGAAGATGGAGAAACCTGGCAGATTCTGACCACTCCATCTGGCACGGCGGAAGACCCCGTAGGAAACAGCTATGGCTGGGCGTATAACGGCTTGAGCGGTTCGGGCCCCCGCTGGATTGAGGAACAAGTGGACATTTCCCAATTTGCAGGCAAGAAGGTTCAACTTCGCTTTGAATATATCACCGACGCCGCCGTGAATGGCGAAGGCTTTCTGCTGGATGACGTCAGCGTACCGGAGATCGGCTACTTCGCCGATTTCGAAAGCGACGACGGCGGTTGGCAGAGCGATGGATTTGTGCGCATTCAAAACATTTTGCCGCAGATGTTCCGATTGGCGCTCATCTGGCTGGGCGATGACGTCGAAGTGCAAAAGCTGGAATTTTCGCCCGGCGAGCCGATCGAAATACCCTTGAGTCTCGATCGGCAGCACAGTGAAGTCGTGCTGGTGGTCTCTGGCGTAACGCGCTTCACCCGCCAGAAAGCGCCTTATCAATTCGCCCTCCTGCCCAGATAAGGGCGTTGGGTGAGTAAATCTCTCAAATATCCAAGCGTCTCTACTGAGCCTTCAGTAGAGACGCTTTTGTTTCAGGTCGTATGCTAACTTGAGCCTGATTTACTTGGAGTGCGCAAAGCAGCCAGTTGTTGCTCCAATTCAGATCTTCGTTCGGCGGCGGCGCGGCTGACCTCGCCCCGGATGCGTTCCAACTCGCCTTGAATCTGATTGATTAGCTCATTGCCGGACGAAGGGGCAAACATCAGCGCCACCACAACGCCCACCAAACCCCCTAGAATAAATCCTTCCAGAAAATTTGTCGTTTTACTCATACTTCCCTCTTCTTTCCCTAACAGTGGATGATTCGCTGGTAAAAGTTCACCAATGCGCTGAAGGCGCGCCTCGTATTATAACGGGAAAAACGAAAGTATAATTATGCGCATGATTATCCTGTCTGTTGGTATGCCTCGCGCCGGCTCTGGCTGGTATTACAACCTGACCAATGATATGATGCTGGCAAACGGCGCGCAAGACGCCCGCGAGATCCGTCGGCGTTATCATTTGCAGGGCATTCTCACCGAAGTCAATTGCAACATCGGCGCGCTGACGCTGCGCCGTCTGCTGGCGGTGTTGGCACCGTCGCTTTTGGGAAATACCTTCGTCATCAAAGCTCATGCTGCGCCCACCCCCCTGGCGTTGACCCTAATCCGTCGTGGTATGATGCAAGCTACCTATCTGTATCGAGATCCGCGCGACGCCATGCTCTCGGCGATGGAGAACGGCCGCCGCGCTTTGGCGCGCGGCAAGGAAAACGCCTTTTCACCTTATGCGGAGTTCGACGCCGCCCTGAAGTTCATGCAAGAACAGGTTCGTATTTGGGAAGCCTGGATGAGCTGCGCTGCTGCGTTGCACGTACGTTATGAAGACTTGCTGACTAACTATGAGGTAGAGGCAGAACGCCTGGCGCGCTTTTTAAAACTTAATCCACAAGCTCCACAGACGCGTTCGGCGATCGCTCGGTATCGCCCCGAAATGGCTCAGCCGGAACAGAAAGGCGTTCATTTCAGCCAGGGGAAGATCGGCCGCTTCCGCCAAAAGATGACCCCGGAACAGCAAACCGCCCTGTTGAAAGCCTTTGGCGCTTATTTACCGCGCATGGGCTACGCTGAGTGAGCTTAATCTTAATCAGGGGATGGCTTGCCGTATTCGAAGATCAGGTATTGGGCGATCAGACTAAACACCAGCAGAATGATAAACATGATCGCCGGCTCCAGCCCGCCGAATTTGACATCCTTCAGGATCAACGTCACCGCCATCAACGCTGATAAGAAGATCAGGAAGCCGTCAAACAACACGATTAGCATTATAAAGCTGAGTGCGCCGCCAATGGCGAACGTTATGGGAGTTGCCCATTCAGGCTGGGCGCCAAAAACCTGCGGCAGGTTGTAAACCAAATAGCCGCCAGCCACAATCCCGGCCAGGCGCGCCGCCCAGCGCCGGAAGACAAAGACCGAGAGAGCGCCCAGAGCGCCAAAAATGATCGGCACAGCCAATGGACTCCACCCAGCCGGCGTCAGACCGAACCTTTCGTTGGCGTAGGTGGCGGCCAGATAAGTCGCGCCGCCTACAAACACAGCGTATGCCGGGCGGCCGGCGATGAGGATCAAGAAGCCTATTCCAACGTTGATGATGGACATGCGCTGCCTCCGGGATAATCAAGAGTCTGCGAGGTGTTAAGGGTTCAAAGAAATTATGAGAACTGCTTCAACTATATTCGATTTTTGATGGAGATGCAATAGACTTTTAGGTCTAAACGGGTAAATTGCATCTTGCCAAGATGCGCCATATCAAGCATAATGGAGATGCTGCCCGGATCATCGGCGACCGGGACGATTGTTGCAATTCAATCTGTGCCTATTGGGTTATTTGGCCTCTACCTTCAAAGGAGGGTACCATGTCCACACAACCAATTTCTTCAATTCCTGCTGTTAAACGAAAAAAGGTCACCGTTCAAACGCTAAGGGGCAAGAAGCAGAACGGTGAAGTAATTACGATGCTCACCGCTTACGATTATCCCACCGCGCTGGCTATTGATCAGGCCGAGATTGATGTCATCCTGGTGGGCGATTCGCTGGGTATGGTCGTGCTGGGTTATCCAAACACGCTGCCTGTGACGATGGAAGATATGCTTCATCATTGCAAAGCGGTGGCGCGCGGCGCGCAGTACGCCCTTTTGGTGGGAGATATGCCCTTTATGTCCTATCAAATATCAGCGGCGGAAGCCGTGCGCAACGCAGGGCGCTTCTTGCAAGAAGCGGGTATGGATGCTGTGAAGCTGGATGGCGGCCGCGAACGGCTGGAAGCGATACGCGCCATCCTGGCCGCCGGCATTCCCGTCATGGGACATTTGGGGTTGACCCCGCAAAGCGTGAACCAATTGGGAGGCTTTCGACCGCAGGGCCGCGAAGCTGGTGCAGCGCAACGTTTGGTTGAAGACGCGCTGTTACTGCAAGAGGCCGGCTGTTTCGCCATCGTCCTGGAGTCGTTGCCGGCCCGCCTGGCCAAGCTGATTTCGGAACGCCTGGAAATCCCTACGATCGGCATCGGCGCCGGTGCCGGTTGCGATGGGCAGGTGTTGGTGACGCATGATGTGTTAGGTTTGTTTGACCGCTTTACGCCGCGCTTCGTAAAGAAATATGCGGATTTGCATGGCGTCATGGCGCAGGCGTTTGCTGCATACAAGGCCGACGTCGAAAGCCGGGCATTTCCTGCTACGGAGCATAGCGTAGAAATGCCTGAGCAAGAATGGCAAGTCTTAATGGAGGTGATCTCCAATGCTTCCCATTGATAAGCAGCCGGTCCTGGTGGTGGGGACAGGCGCAATGGCGTGTATCTTTGCCGCGCGCTTGAAGGCCGCCAGCCTGACGCCGGTTATGCTGGGAAGCTGGCCGCAAGGCCTAGAGGCGATCCAGAAATTTGGCGTGCGCGTACGAACTGCGGATGGGCAAGAGCAAGCCTACCCCGTTCAGGCGACCCATGATCCGCAGAATGTTAAAGGCGTTCGTTTTGCCATCGTGCTGGTGAAATCCTGGCAGACGCTTCGTGCAGCAAAGCAATTAGCCGAGTGCCTGGATGCCAATGGTGTGGCGCTGACCCTGCAAAATGGGCATGGCAACCGAGAGCAACTGGCGCAGGTTCTGGGCGCTCAACGGGTTGCCCTGGGAGTGACGACATTAGGCTCCACATTGTTGGCGCCAGGCCTGGTTCGCCCGGTGGGCGAGGCGGTGATCTCGTTGGAGGCGCATCCCCGCATGGGCCCCTTATCGAATTTGCTGCAATTGGCAGGTTTTGTGATCGAGAATGCGCCGGACGCCAATGCGCTGGTATGGGGTAAATTGGTGATTAACTCAGCTATCAATCCATTGACAGCGTTGTTGGGAGTCCCGAATGGAGAGCTGTTGCAGCGCAACACAGCGCGCTTGCTGATGCAGGCGGTCGCCCGCGAGTCGGCTGCGGTGGCAGTGGCTCAGGGCGTGCAATTGCCCTATCCGGATCCGGTTGTTGCGGTAGAAACTATCGCTCGCCGCACTGCCGCCAATCGTTCGTCCATGCTGCAAGATGTGGAACGTGGCGCCCCCACCGAAATTGACGCGATCTGTGGCGCGATCGTCCAGGCGGGCGAGCAAGTTGGCGTGCCAACCCCCATCAACCGTACTTTATTGCAATTGGTGAAGGCTTTACGGCCGGATTAAAGCCTTCACGATGAAACTGTTCATTCCTGACGAGATTGTTTATGGAGACTGTCAAAACGATTTCGGAATTACGCGCTGCCCGCCTTCGTCTGCCGCAACCGGTTGGACTGGTGCCGACCATGGGTTATTTGCACGAAGGCCATCTCACTTTGGTGCGCGCCGCCCGCTCGGAATGCGCCAGCGTGGTGGTGAGCATTTTTGTCAACCCAACTCAGTTTGGGCCGGCGGAAGACCTGAATTCTTATCCACGTGATCTGCGTCGCGACCTCCAATTGCTGGAGAAAGAGGGCGTAGATCTGGTTTGGGCGCCCGAGGCGGAAGAGATGTATCCGCCCGGTTTTCAAACCTGGGTGACCGTAGAAGAGATCGCCCGACCCTTAGAGGGCAGTATGCGCCCCGGGCATTTTCGCGGAGTGGCTACCGTAGTAGCCAAATTGTTCAACGCGGTTCAGCCGCAGCGGGCGTATTTTGGGCAGAAAGACGCCCAGCAGGCGGCGGTCATCCGCCAGATGACGCGCGATTTGAATTTCAACCTGGAGATAATTGTCTGCCCCATTGTGCGCGAGCCAGATGGCCTAGCGATGTCCAGTCGGAATACCTATCTGAATCCGCAAGAGCGTCAAGCCGCCACGGTGCTTTATCGCTCCTTGAGCGCCGCTCGCCAGGCTTATCAGTCTGGCGAGCGCGAGGCGGATCGTCTGCGCCAGGTGATGACCGAGGTCATTCAAAATGAGCCGCTGGCGCGCTTACAATATGTCTCCTGCGCGGATGCAGACACGTTACAAGAGATAACTGGCCGTATATCCGGCCGCGCCTTGTTGTCCATGGCGGTTTTTGTGGGCAAGACGCGGTTGATTGATAATTTCTTGATCGGGGAGGAAAACCATGCTCCTGGCTATTGATGTCGGGAACACCAACATTACCCTGGGGCTTTATTCTGGAGATACCCTGGGTCCGCGCTGGCGGCTGGCGACAGTCCATGATCGTATGCCGGATGAATACGGGCTGCAATTCTTAGGACTGATCCATCATGCTGGTTATCAACCACGAGACCTAACCGGGGCGTGCCTGGCGTCGGTCGTGCCTCCGCTGACCGGCAAGATCATAGAAGCCTGCCGCAATTATCTGGGGCAGGAGCCACTGGTAGTGGACGCTGGTGTGAAGACCGGCGTGCGCATTCGTTATGAAGATCCGCGCGCTGTAGGAGCAGATCGCATTGTAGATGCAGCAGCGGTTTTGCGTTTTTATGGCGCGCCAGCCTGCGTGGTGGATTTTGGCACCGCCACCACCTTCGATGCCATTTCCGAGGAAGGTGATTATCTGGGCGGAGCGATCGCGCCGGGCATCAGCATTGCAGCCGAAGCGTTATTTCTGCGCACCGCCAAGCTGCCGCGCGTGGATGTGCAGCGCCCACCTCACGCCATCGGTCGCAATACAGTTCACGCCATGCAATCTGGACTGTTGTTTGGCTATGTCTCTCTGGTCGAAGGAATGGTAGCCCGTTTTCGCCAGGAGTTAGGGGCGAAAATGAAAGTAATTGGCACCGGAGGGCTGGCAGAGATCATCGCCCGCGAGACAAATGTCTTGGAGATCATCGCTCCCTGGTTGACGCTCGATGGCTTGCGCTTGATCTGGGAAATGAACCGTTGAGTTTTTTAGAAGTTCAGACGCAGACCGCCTGGGGGCGCGTCTTAGCCGGTTTTGCGCAATGGTGCGCCCCCCAGCCGGATTGGATCACACTGGATGTAGGCAGCGGGCCGGGGCTGCTGCCTGCTTTGTTCGCCGAGCGTGGTTGCCGTGCGTTCGGTTGCGATTTGGATGATGCGGTTTTGCGCCGCCGCTTATACTCGTCACTGGTTCAGGCCGACGCCTGCTGGCTGCCATTCTCTTCAGAAACGTTTGATTTGGTCACGGCGACCAATGTGCTGTTCTTATTGCCAGAGGCATTGATGACTCTGCAAGAGATGAAGCGCCTGCTGCGACCTGGGGGCGTACTGGCGCTCCTGAATCCCTCCGAGAGAATGTCTGTATCCGCAGCCGCGGCGCTGGCCGATGAACGCGGCCTTCGAGGGCTGGATCGCCAATCGTTATTGGACTGGGCGCAGCGGGCGGAGGCACATCACCGCTGGGATGAAGAGCAGACCATTAATCTCTTTGCTGAGGCTGGATTTTGTAAGATAGAGATGACGCTCAAAGTTGGGTCAGGGTTGGCGCGTTGGGCAAAGGGTGTAAAGGATAAGGATTAATGCAAACTCTGGTGCTACCTTGTGATTTTAGAGGCGCCCTGGAGCAAGCTTTAGATCTCTTGCAGCAGGGCGAGCTGGTGGCCTTTCCTACGGATACGGTGTATGGTTTGGGCGCTATGGCTTTCGACGCCCAGGCGATTGATCGTCTCTATCAGGCGAAGGGTCGCGAGGCAGGCAAAGCCATTGCCATCCTGGTAGGCGAGGCGGAAGCTTTGCAGCAGGTGACGGCGGGGATGAACGATATGGCAATGCGGCTAGCGCAACGCTTTTGGCCGGGACCGCTGACGCTGGTGGTGGCGGGTCACCCGTCGTTGCCGGCCAATCTTTCGCCGCGGCCAACCGTAGGCGTGCGTATGCCAGATCACCCGGTCGCCCTGACGCTGCTGCGCCGCGCCGGCCCGTTGGCGGTCACTTCGGCAAACCTTTCGGGCGCGCCCAACGCCAGCACCGCCCAGGAGGTGTTGGCTCAACTTCAGGGGCGGGTTGCGTTGATCTTGGATGGAGGTAAAACGCCGGGGGGACTGCCTTCCACTGTGTTGGACTGCACTGGGTCGCAGCCTGTGATTCTGCGTCAGGGGCCGATCACCCTCGAACAAATTTATGCTGTACTAGGGGAAGAACATGGGGAGTAGAGAGGGGTAATCAAACGGATGAACTGCTCTCATACAATCTTTAATCTGACTTCATGCCTTTTTTAGGTGCATCTGTATAATATAAGTTACATTCTCCTCACTCACACAAAACCGCGTATGCGATGGCGGGCAGGCCATCCAAAGCGCGGTTTTTGTGTTCTATGGGTTCGAAAATGGGCGCGGCGGAACAGGACGATCTGTTGGGCGCAATGGAAGAACCACATGGAACTGGCTGCCCGGACATTGTTCTTCATCGTAGCCGGCGCTTTCCACCCAGATGCGTCCATGATGCGCTTCGACGATGCCGCGCGCAATCGCCAGCCCCAACCCTGGCCCGCCGCCTTTGAACTTGGTCTTTCCGCTGGAATGAAGCGCCAGCTCGCCGGTTTGGTAAAACTTGTCGAAGATGTGCTCGTGAAAGCGCGGGTCAATGCCAATCCCGGTGTCGCTGACTACGATCGCTACTCCGCCATGCGGCAAATCCGAAACATTGGGTTCGATTGGGCGCCCCGAAACGGTGATCTTCCCGCCATCTGGCGTGAACTTGATTGCGTTGGCAATCAGGTGGAAAAACACTTTGCGTAAACCGGGCATATCCGCCATAACCAGGGGGAGGTGCTCCAGATCCTTTGCTTCCAACGACTGGCTACGCTCCGCAGCCTCTTTTTCCATTTCGTGGACCAGCCCCTGGATCAGATGATGCAATGACACCGGTTGAGGCTCTAACTCCAGGGCGCGCTGGTCAATTTTTGCCATATCCAGCATCGTCTCTACAATTTCATGCAGACGCTCGCCGCCAATTTTGATCTTCTGCAACAATTGTGTGTAGTATGGATTTTCCTGCAGGCTCGGATCGTCAAGCAGCATCTGGCTGGCGCCGTTGATTAGCGTTAAAGGTGTCCTTAGTTCGTGCGAGGCGATGCTGATGAAATCCGATTTGGTCTTGTCTAAACGTTCCAAATGGCGGTTGGCCTGGTCCAACGCCGCGTAAGCGCGCCGGAAGTCATTATTCAGGCGCATCAGGCCCTCTACCAAACGGGTGTTTTCCAGCGCCACCGCGGTCTGATCCGCCAGCGTGCTCAGCAGGTTGAGGTCCTTAGAGTTGTAGGGTGCGCCGGAACTCTTTGCGCCTAGCGCCAATAAACCAATCCACTCTCCTTTGGCGCAGATCGGCGCGTAAACCTCGCAGCCCAGCTTTTCCAACCAGGCGCGTTCGCCTTCTGCCATGCGCTGATAGTGGGGCTGCAGCTCGATCTCTGCCTGGGTGATTGGGCGACAAACGCGTTGCAAATAAACGACGAAGGGGCTTTCTTCTGAGAAAACGCCTTCATCAACATTGGGTTTATTAGTGCTCCTCACAGGACGTAGAAGGTATTGAAATGTGTCCTGCACCTCTTTTTCTTTGTCCACCAAGAGAAGATAACCGCGCTTGACCTCAAAAAAATCGCTGGCTGCGTCAACGGCCAGCGTCGCCAGGCGCTCCAAATCCAGCAGGTTGGTAATATTTTGGCTGTATTGGCGCAGCATGCCGGCGGCGTCTTGCCCGCCGCCCAAAATCGAGCGGCGTGACCATTTCTGAAGCCAATCCAGCAAAGGTGTGGTGAGAGTCGCCAGGAGGATGGCAATCGCCAGGCTGATCCACAGCAGATTGGCGCGCTGCCAATTGCGGAAGACCCATAACGCCACGGTCAGGGTAAGCGTATAAAGAAAGATGCGAAATAGGGTGGAGATGATATAGGCGGAAAAACGCCGCAGGGTATGTTCGAAAGAGGGGAGGCGCAAACTGGAAAGCGCGTAAACTGCGAGCAGCGCGCCCAACAGGCGCAATAGCCCGCCCGCCGCGGCTTGCCCGATAAAATACAGCCCGTCCGCGAGAACCATGAGCCATAAAGCGAGCGCCCAATAAGAGATCAAGATCGTATGACGCGCCGCGCGCCGCAGCGTTTGAAAGGTCACGATGGCGGCAGCGGCGGACAGGATCGCCCAACCGGCGATCAACAGCCAGGCGACCATCGTCGTTCGGGGTAGCGTCCAACCGCCACGGAAGAAGAACATCTCCGGCAATGGGATTAGCGCTGCATCCAGCGCCAGCAACAGACCTCCCCAGGCGATGCTCGGCAACGCCCAGCGCCATTCGCCGTGAGGGGCTACGAACAGAGCGCGGCTAAGCAGAAGAAAGATCAGCGCCAGACAGTAACTTGCATAGATAGGCAGATGGGTTTGAAAGTCCGGTAGCAGAAAGGTTAATCTTCCTGCATGGCGCAGCGCAGAAAGCAAAGCCGAGGCAAGAGCCAACAGACAATAGAAAAAAGCCAAGCGCGCCGGGTGGGGCCGGTTCCGTCGGTGAAGGACCGCCCAGAAACCGCCCAGGGCGTACCCCACAACCTGAATCGTTGAGGTGAATATCAGAGCATCCATAGAATACGGCGCGCCGGGGCAGGCCCGGATTACCCTGCGCCTTTCACCAGGCGACTGATGGAAATATCCACCGCTTCAATCGCCCGCGCCGCCAGCGCTGCTCCCACGATCCCCGCCTCATTGAGCAGCGCCGCCGGGGTCATTTCTGTTTGGAGGGTGAGATATTTGCGGAAGGCGTCGAACTCCTTGCTTACGCCGCCGCCCAGGATGATCAAATCGGGCGAAAACAATCTTTCCAGTGTGCTCAGGTATAGATTAAAGCGTTTGCCCCATTTTTTCCACGATAAGGCTTCGCGCTTGCGCGCCGCGTCGGAGGCGAAAGTCTCGGCGTCCTGTCCATTGATCTCGATATGTCCCAGTTCGCAGTTAGGCACCAAATAACCATCGGTGAATAAGGCGGTGCCCAAACCCGTGCCGATGGTTACAATCAGCACCACGCCGCTGCGACCTCGCCCCGCGCCAAAGGTCATCTCAGCGATGCCGGCCGCATCGGCATCGTTGACCACATGCACTGGACATCCGGTCGCCTGGCGGAATAACGCCTCGGCGTCCACCCCAATCCATTTCTTGGAAATGTTCGCCGCGCTACCGATCACCCCATGGCGGACGATGGCGGGAAAACCACAGCCGATTGCTCCGTTCCAGGAAAAATATTTGGCGATCTCTCCCACCACTTCGGCGATGGGTTCGGGCTTGGCCGGCTGCGGCGTGGGAATGCGACAGCGTGGCGCGAGCAATTCGCCGGTCACGAGATCCACCGGCGCGCCCTTGATGCCGGAGCCGCCAATATCAATACCCAGAGCTTTCACAGCCACCTCCACTGGCTTTTTTGTGATTCTATCAGAAATTTACGCCGCAGCCGCCAACTCTGACCAAACAGAGTTATTAGCTTTCAATTGTTCGGTTTGGGTTGACAATCTATACACCCGCGCGTACAATCTGCACACGCCCCAATCAGGATCAATGCCATCAATTTTCGCTGGTTCGTTGCATTTGTAAGAATGAGGAGGAAACTATGGAGCAGCCGGTGGTCGCTATAAAGGATCAGAACGCTCAGGAATTATTTCACCCTTCCCCAGATGTGATAGACGCCGCGTGGATCAAAGATTATGAGACCCTTTACCGGCGCTCTCTGGAAGACCCGCAAGGCTTTTGGGCGGAGCGCGCGGAAGAGTTAGAGTGGTTCCAGCGCTGGGATAAAGTGCTCGATGACAGCAACCCGCCGTTTTACAAATGGTTTGTCGGCGGCAAAACGAACATTGTGTATAACGCCCTGGACCGCCACATGCACACCTATCGAAAGAATAAACTGGCGTTGATCTGGGAGGGCGAACCGGGCGATAAACGCACGTATTCTTATTTTGCCCTGAATCGGGAGGTGTGTAAATTCGCCAATGTGTTGCGCAGCATGGGGGTGAAGAAGGGCGATATTGTCACCATCTATCTGCCGCGCATTCCAGATCAGATCATCGCCATGCTGGCTTGCGCCAAGATTGGCGCGCCGCACAGCGTGGTTTACGGCGGCTTCAGCGTGGAGGCGCTGGCCGAGCGCATCGAGGACGCTCACAGCCGGGTGTTAATCACCGCCGACGGCGGATGGCTGCGCGGCAAAGTCGTGCCGTTGAACGAGATCGCCGATGAAGCCATGGCGCGCCAACCGACGATTGAAGCTTGCATCGTTGTGCGCCGAACGGGTCAAGATGTTTATATGGAGCCGGGGCGCGACTTCTGGTATCACGATCTGATGAGCCTGCCCATCTCCAGCAACTCTTGCCCAACTGAGGTGATGGACGCCGAGGATCCGCTTTTCATCCTGTACACTTCTGGCACCACCGGGCGTCCGAAGGGCGTTCTGCACACGCATGGCGGCTATATGGTGTACATCTACACCACGCTGAAGTATGTCTTCGACATAAAAGACGAAGATCGCTGGTGGCGTGCCGCAGATCCGGGCTGGATCACCGGTCACAGTTACATTGTATATGCGCCGCTGCTAAATGGCGCCACCAGCTTCATGTACGAGGGCGCCCCCAACCATCCCTACCCGAACCGCTGGTGGCGCATGGTCGAACATTACGGCATCACCATCTTGTACACTGCGCCGACCGCTATCCGCGGTTTGATGCGTTACGGCGATAATTGGGCTAATCGTCACGACTTGAGCAGCCTGCGTTTACTGGGCAGCGTGGGCGAGCCGATCAACCCCGAGGCGTGGCGCTGGTACTACAACGTCATTGGCAAACGTCAATGCCCCATCATGGACACCTGGTGGCAGACCGAGACTGGCGGTTTTATGATTACGCCTTTGCCCATCACGCCGCTCAAACCGGGTTCAGCCACGCGCCCGTTCTTTGGCATTGATGTGGAGGTGGTGGATGAGCAAGGCAACCCCGTGCCGAATGGAGAAGAGGGTTACCTGGTGGTTAAAAAACCCTGGCCGGGGATGTTGCGCACCATCTACCGCGACCCAGAACGTTATAAAAGCCAGTATTGGGGCAAATTCGGCCATATGTATCAGACCGGCGACTCGGCGCGCAAAGACCAGGATGGTTATTTCTGGATCATTGGCCGTATGGATGACGTGATCAAAGTCAGCGGCTACCGCCTGGGCACCGCCGAGGTGGAGAGCGCCCTGGTCAGCCACCCGGACGTGGCCGAAGCGGCGGCGATCGGCTTGCCGCATGAAATCAAAGGCAACGCTATTCATACCTACGTGATTCTGCGCGCCGGCGTGGAGAAGAGCGATAAACTGGTCGAAGAGTTGCGCAATCACGTGGCGCACGAAATCGGCCCGATTGCGCGCCCCGAAAGCATTACGTTTGTGGATTCGCTGCCCAAGACGCGCAGCGGAAAGATCATGCGCCGCCTGCTGCGCGCCAGGGCGCTGGGCTTGCCGGAAGGCGATGTTAGCACGTTGGAAGAGTGAGCTTCGGGAAACAGTCCGTTCAGCCCTCGCCGGTGGTCAATTGGCGAGGGCTTTTTTGATCTGCTTTTCATGGCAAGCCCTCCCGAGCGCCACCAGCTACCGCCTCCTGTTCACCCTGCCAACAGGCGCGCAGGTCTCCTTCGACACACCCAACACCAGCCTGACGCGCTACATCGAGTCCTTCACCCTGGGCGGACGCTACACCTGGCAGGTGACCGCCCTGGATGCCTCCGGCGCACCGCTGTGCGCCAGCCTGCCCTTTGCCTTCGAGAAACCTGCTTATACCCCGCCGCCCACCCAACGCCCGAAGAAGGACGACGGCAGCAACGGCGGCTCCGGCGCAGGGACGGACGACAGCGATGATTGGGATGATGACAGCGGCCCCATCGACGGCTAACTCCCCCGCTGCTGCCGCTCAAGTCAACCGTCAGCCCCTCATTGCAATCTGCTTTCGGACGGTTGATATTGCATGAAATATCATATATAATACCAATATGAAGCCGCCTGATATTGTTCTGGATACCAATGTCATTGTTGCTGCCCTTCGTTCTAAAAGAGGCGCATCCAACAAACTGTTGTCGCTGGTTGGTACACAAAAGTTCGAAATCCATGATTCGGTAGCGCTTATCCTGGAATACGAAGATGTTCTCCAACGCCATCGGACAGAACTGGGCTTGTCACAAGATGATGTATCTGACTTCATTGACGCACTTTGTTCCCTGGCTCATCACCACAAGATTTACTTTCTGTGGCGCCCAACCTTACCAGATGTGAACGATGAACTTATCCTTGAATTGGCGGTGAGCGCAGGGTGTGAATACATCGTGACGCATAATACCAGCGACTTCAAAGGCATTGACAAATTTGGCATTCAAGCCATAACACCAAGAGAGTTTTTGCAAGTTATTCATGAGGTGAAAGAATGAGCGTATTGAGTTTACGTTTACCGAAATCTTTACACGAGCAGCTACGTGAATTGGCACAGGAAGAAGGCATTTCTGTCAATCAGTTTGTCATGCTGGCAGTTGCGGAGAAAATTGCGGCACTATCAACGATGGAGTATTTGGAGAAGCGTGCCAGGCGTGGTAGTCGTGAAAGGTTATTGGAGATACTCAACAAAGCCCCGGATGTCGAGCCAGAGGAGTTCGATAGGCTATGACGTGGGCTAACGCCGTCCCTTGAAAACGGCTCTATTCTGTTTTCCCGTGGATGAATGATGTCCGCGCCATCGTGAGATGTTGCAGCGGACAGCAGCTGCTCCCAAAGCGGTGAAAATTCCTACGCAAAATAGCCGATACTCTGCCATCCTCCTGGAGAACCTATGAACGACGACCACCTTTCCCGCCGCCACTTCCTCAAACTCCTGCTCACTTCCCTGGGCGCTTTCCTGGCTTCCTGTCTGCCGCACAATAGACTCCCCTCTCCATCTGGGGGATCGCCCGCTGGTACAGGATCGGGAGTTTTGCTATGAAGAACTGCTGGAGATTTTGTACCTCGAACACATCCAGTTCGTGATCCGCTTGAACCTGGGCGACAAGCACAAGCAGCCACGTCTGATTGATACAGATGGTGAGCCGGTCAAGCTGTTCATCCGACCAGGCGAAACCGTGATCCGTCCCAATGTCTTCTATTTGGGAAGCGTGAAAGTCAACCTGATCGGTTACTGGCACAAGAGCCTTTCCAAACCCCTGTGGATCATGACCTCCCTAGAACCTAAACGGGGGTTGGAGATCTATCAAAAGCGGATGAAGATCGAGCAGACCTTCCGCGATTGCAAAGACCTGCTCCATCTGACCAAGCTGATGAACAAGCAACAGGCGCTCCTGGAGCAGATGATTGCACTTGCACTGCTGGCTTACGTGGTCGGTGTTTGGTTAGGTGAAGCTATTCGCGATGTGGTTCATGGCAAGCTGGATATTACTCAAGTGCCAGATGCTCTGCTCAACAAGCCACAGGTGGATGCTAACCAACATCCCAAGTGGTTACTCTATTCAGGCTTGTTTGTTCTGCTCAAACAAAAGCTCCGTTTGTCTAAGAAGCAAGTTGAAGCCGTCACGATTGCCGCAGCCCATGCGTTTGGTGCCTTGGTTTGTGGCGATGTCCGATCTTTTGTCTGAACCTCAGTATTTTTTGATCTTGACATCGAACGAATGTTCTGTTATTATTAATTCGAACAAATAAGCGATTTATCGTCTGTAAATTCGATGGAGGAACGCCTATGATGGCCAGGCAAAGACGCAAAGGTTTGAGCGAGCGGCAGAGGAAAATTCTGGAAGTGTTGGATAACTTTCAGAGGCGGTTTGGTTATCCTCCGGCGATACGCGAAATATGTGAACACGCCCACATTTCATCTACCTCGGTGGTTAATTACTACTTAGATCAGTTGGAAGAGATGGGCTACATTGAGCGGGATCAGGGAGTGTCCCGCGGTATTCGTTTATTGAAACCGGCTGTCGAAGTCGTCAGCCCGCTGAGCAATGCTTTCGCAGCCGCCGCCAGCGCGGCACGCGCCTCCGCCGCCAGTGTGCGTCAGGCAGCGGAGAACCTGGGCCAGACGGTCGGTGATATGCTGCAAATCCCCATCGCCGGGCGCATTGCCGCCGGTTTGCCGTTGCCCATCCCGTCCACTGACTTTTCTTACTTCGACCCAGAAAGCATGGTGGATGTGGCTGCCAGCCTGTTGCCCAGGGGCGAGAAGGGCGAAGGATTGTTCGCTTTGGAAGTTCAGGGCGACTCGATGATTGACGCCATGGTGTATGACGGCGACCTGGTGATTATGAAGCGCGCCAGCGAAGCCCGCAACGGTGAAATGGTTGCCGTGTGGCTGAGCGATCGAGATGAAACCACGCTCAAATATTTCTACCTGGAAAAAGGGCGCGTTCGGTTACAGCCGGCAAACCCCACCATGCAACCCATCTACATTGACGATCCCTCGGTGGTCGAAATTCAAGGCAAGGTGGTTATGGTGATCCGTCAGGTAAAGGGTCTGGCGGGTTGAGGATCTCGGGTTCAACGGGGCGGGCAGAGCGGAAGCGCCTGCCCCGATTGTATTTTAATTCTCAAACTTCAATTTTCCTTGACACTTTCCCCCCTTGAGATATAATCCAATTACATCTTAATACTCCATTTTGTCGTCTTTTATCTGACCCATCAGGGTGTTTGGAATCTCTCTGAGGCGGTGAACCAATGGCGCATTCGGTTCTTCCGAAGTTCGTTATCGAAGAAGGGCCCAATCCTGGGCAGGAAGTGACTCTCACAAAATCCGAGTTCGTCATTGGTCGTCAGGCCGGCGTTGATTTTGTGATTGCCTCTTCTGCAGTTTCGCGTCGTCATTTACGCATCTTTCAGCAAGGCGGCCAATACCTGGTTGAAGACCTGGGCAGTTCCAATGGCACTTTTGTCAACGGGCAACGCATCTCTAAGCCTACGCTTCTGCAAAATGGCGATCGTTTGCAGTTGGGCCAGGCTATTCGCTTGAGTATTGCCGGTCTGCCCTCTTCGTCGGCGACCTTGATGAGTCCGGCGGTGGTGGCGGATCGTTCGTCGCCGGCGCAGGCTGCACCTTTGCGCGAGACGGTCGTAGAGACCTCAGCCCCTGGCCCTATGGCCACAGTTATTCGGGAAGATGCTCATGTGACGGACGGGCAGGGCGCGCCGCAATTGCTGATCACCATCGCTGGAAACAGCCCACGCGCCTATACCCTACGAGATGAGCGCATCACTTTAGGGCGCGCCAGCGATAATTCAATCGTCCTGGCCTCTCCCATTGTTTCTGGGCGTCATGCAGTCATGGAAAAAGTCGGCGCTGGATACCAAATCCGGGCGCTGCCCGAGGCAGCAAACCCGATCCTCTTCTCTGGCGAGCCTCTCAGAGAGGCAAAACGCCTGAGTGACGGCGATACATTGCGCATCGGCAGCCAGGACCCAGGCATGATGGTCACCCTGGTTTATCTGGCGCCGGCTGAAGCCGGTCAAAAACCGAAAGCACAGCCGATCAACTTCGAAGGTAAAGATCGGCTGCAGATTGGGCGCGATCCCAGCAACGATATTGTGCTTGCCTCTCCAACGGTGTCGCGTTATCACGCGGTTGTAGAGCGTATTGGGCAGCGCTACCGGGTGCGAGACCTTAACAGCTCAAACGGCACATTTGTCAACGAACAGCGCATAACAGGAGAAGCCTGGCTGCAAGCCGGCGACGCTATTTACATTGGCCCTCATCGTTTTATCCTCGGCGAGGATCAACTTTCCCAAGTGCAAGATACCGGCGGTATGCAGGTGGAGATCCTTGGGCTGAACAAATGGGTGCGAAAAGACCTGAATCTGCTTAAAAACATTTCCTTGCTCTTTCGGCCCAAGGAATTCATCGTCGTGGTGGGTCAGAGCGGGGGCGGTAAATCCACTTTACTGGATGCGGTAGCCGGCTTTCGTCCGGCCACGCACGGTCAGGTCCTGGTCAATAACATTGATATTTACCGCCATTTCGATGCGATCCGCAATGAGATCGGCTTCGTGCCGCAAAAAGACATTATCCATATGGAACTGACCGTTTATCAGGCGTTGGATTACGCGGCCAAGTTGCGTATGCCATCGGACACAACCCGCGAAGAACGCCATCAGCGCATTATGGAAGTGCTGCAGGATCTCGATCTTACGCACCGTAAAGATGTGCAAATCAGCGGGTTGAGCGGCGGGCAGCAAAAGCGCGTCTCCATTGGGGTGGAATTGCTCACGAAACCGGGCCTCTTCTTCCTGGATGA
>DYGV01000008.1:17548-56531 GCA_020724505.1 Anaerolinea thermophila | reverse complement strand
CTGGCGAGCAGCGCGCTCTTTCGTTCCAGACGCAGCCTGGGTGCGCCAGATATTACCGCCGCGCCCACCGGATGCACACAAGGGCACTTTTGGCACCTGTCTGGTCATTGCCGGCTCTGTGAATTACACCGGTGCGGCTTACCTGGCTGGTCAGGCAGCCTACCGCGTCGGCGCAGGGCTGGTCACGCTGGCGGTTCCATCTCCATTGCACGCCGCCCTTGCCGGCCAATTCCCCGAAGCCACCTGGGCAGCCTTACCCCACCAGAATGGCTTTATCGCCGCTGAGGCTTGCGACGCCGTCGTCGAAACGATGCAGCGGGCAACCGCCGTGTTGATTGGCCCTGGGTTCGGTTTGGAGCGCGCCACCCAGCTTTTTCTGGAGAGACTGCTATCCCACTTCTCCACAGCCGGAGGTTCTCTCCCTTCAGCCTGGGTGGCGGATGCAGATGGTTTGAAGTTGCTTGCCCGGCTGCCAGATTGGGCGACTCGCCTGCCTTCCCCAGCAGTTTTGACGCCACATCCGGGCGAACTGTCGGTGCTTACCGGCTTGACGAAAGATGAGATCCAGGCAGACCGCCTGACCATAGCCAGGCGCTTCAGCCAGGAATGGGGTCATGTGGTGACGCTTAAAGGCGCATTTACAGTAGTCGCCGCGCCAGACGGTGAAGCAGCAATCATACCGGTTGCCACGCCTGCGCTGGCTCGCGCCGGCACAGGGGATGTGCTGGCAGGCTTGATCGCCGGTTTGCGCGCCCAAGGCGTACCCGCCTTTCAAGCCGCCGTCGCCGGCGCATGGATCCACGCAGTCGCCGGATTGCGCGCCGCGGACGAGATTGGCAACACGGCTTCCGTATTAGCCGGCGATGTCTTGAAGGCGTGCATTCAGATCATCAGCGATCTGGAATCGGAGGATAAAAACAAATACCATCCCCGCTGACGGATAACCGCCGCAGAAACGGTATTTGAGCTACAAGCCTATAAGCTATACGACGCTGCGACTCTTTCGGCAGCGCCTTATGCAGGGGAAGTTGATTTATTCTTACTCGGCTTCGCTGGGCGCTTCGCCGGAAGGCGCTTCTCCCATGGGGTGAGAAATCTGCGACTGAATCGCCGTGGCGCGTTCCGGCGCCACCTGCGCCAGCTCTTCCGTCCGTTGGCGCAATTCTTCGATAGCACGATCGGCGCGTAATCTGGCTTCTTCAACTGCCTCCAGGGCGCGTTCGCGAGCGCTTTGCCCATACTCAACAGCTTTTTCTTTTAACTCTATGCCGCGATCACGAATTACTGCACGCGTCTCCTCGCCAGATTGCGGCGCCATCAATAGGGCTACAGCCGCCCCCACCAGACCGCCGACGAGTAATCCTGCAAAAAAAGAACCGAAATCATTATTATCAGACATATTTCCTTCTCCTTAACTATTTAGGTGGCGAACGCTTCGGTTTCCTGGCAATGCCAATGACTGCAATAAGCTGAGATAGTCCTGCCAGATATTCATTCAGTTTAATCACCGGCCCCGCCAGATTATCGCTCAAAAATATCGTCGTACCACGCAAATTGCTCACAGTTTCGTTTGTCGAATCCAAAATTGGTTTAATCTCGTTTTGGAGCAGATTGATTAATCGCGCCAATTGGATCATCAAAATAACCAGGGTAAAACCGGTTAACATGGATTGGAGAGCTAAAAAGATGATAAATACATCCCGAATCCTGGCGGTATCCGTCGAGGGCTGTAATAAATAGATTATACTCAAGACGATCAACGCTAGGAAAATAACCAGACCGACAATAATCCCAATCAGGGTACGTTTTTGTCCGCCCGATAGCGATTGAGGCTCGCTAACTGGGGCCGATTCCGACGCCGGTGCAGGCAACGCAGGGGTAGATGGGCTTATTGAGGGGTTCTCGCTCTTGTTCTCCATGATATTTTCATTATACCCTGTACTGGCAACAAACGAAACACAAATCAAATATTTTTTGCAGGTAAATATCAAACTTCAGGATCAAATCGTGAAGCAACTTGTTCGATTCTCTCCATCACCCAACCTAGTTCAATCACCAGAGGCGATTCATCCACGCTGCGGAATATTTCCAGCAAACGACGATAATACCAAAAAGTTCCTTCCTTACCCCCGTTGAAACGCTCCCAAACAGCATCGCCGGAACGCAACAAATCGGTCAATATCGAACGAGCGTTGTGCAGTTTATCGGCTAACGATACGCGACGCACCTCTGGCGAGGCGTGGATCAAGTGTTCCAGATAAGCCTCCTTACGTTCCCGCCAGGGCGGTTTGGGCGATTGATAGGTATCGGTGCAACCATGGACGATTTCCGCCACGCGATCGCCAAATCGTTGACGAATTTCCTCCAGTATTTGATAACCGCCTTGATCTTCTGGCGCGTCGTGAAGCAACGCTGCAATAGCCTGGTCTTCGTCACCTCCATCCTCCAAAACCAACGCCGCAACCGCAAGCAAATGCGAAATATAAGGCGTCTCGGAACCTTTCCGCAACTGATCTCGATGTGCCATCAGGGCGAATTGCAGCGCCTCTTCAAAACGACGGGTGAGCTCCATGACCAATCTGCACCAAGCTATCCGCACAACTCGTACTCGCTGCTGACAGGAACGCCAAGCCGCAAGGTGCTGATAACCGAACAATATTTATCTTCAGAAAGTTGAATGGCGCGACGCAGCTTCTCTTCGTTGACTGCGCCATAGACTTCATAACGCAAATGGACGCTGGTAAAGGTGTAAGGTGGAGTATCCAGTTGATTTCCTTCACAAATAATCTTCAAATCTTTGAGCGGTTCGCGCTGCTTCGCCAGAATCTCCACCACATCATATGCAGAACAGGCGGCAACAGCCATCAGCAACAAGTCCGAAGGCTTGACCCCCGCCCACTCGAAAGCCGGGTCGGGTGAACGCCCAATGACAACGGAATGACCATGCGAATCGCTGGCAACCATTAGCTTTTCTTCGACCCAGCGCAAAACAATTGAACTCATTTCGTTATAAACCTCTCTCTCAAAAGGTATTACCGCAATGATATTAACCAGCCGAGCTTAAGAGCGACTGACTTCCGCCAGGATGGCTTCCAGTTGTTCTGCCACACGAGCATTTTCCGGGTGATCGGCGCGGCTCAGCATCAACTGATTGGCAATACGACGAAGCACACCAGGGTTGATTTCAGCCAGATCCACGGTCACCTTGTGCCACAGTTTGCGCAAATCGGGATTGGGATGGGTGGCGGCGTACACGGCGATCTGCGCCGGCGACGCCATGCTCAGATTCCAGGCGCTGACGTTGATATCCAGCTCACGGCCGGTGTTCGACCAGTAGTAAGCCAGCATTGGATTGATCAGTCCGCGCATCCGCCCCCACAACGGATCATCCTCTTGCACCAGGGCAAAGAACGCCAAATAATACGGGCGCGCTCCGCTATAATCCCGATTCACCTGAGAAAGCTTTCCGGCGATCGCTGAAGCGTAAGATGCCATGTACCAGCGCAGGTCTTCCAAAGTTGCCCCTGGCTCACCTCGCTGTACCGCATCCCACTGCAACCGGCATGCCAGCAAGTAAGTGTTGCTAGAGGCGGCAAAATCCTGCGAGCGTTGCAACATGGCTTTTTTGGCTAGGTTGCGCGCCGTCTCGGCGCCTGGCTGCAAGTTATCCGGTAAAATCGCCTGTTCAATGTCCCGGCTGAGGATACGCAACGCGGGTTCATCGGCAAATGGAATGTTGCCCGAACCCGGCAAGACATAGCGCTTGTTGCGGTAAGTGATCATCCCGCGCTGCTTCAGGTCTTCCAGTAGGGTATGGATGTAATCTACCTGAGCACGATCGTTCAAGATCAGATAAGCCAGTTCACCGGGGTCAATTTCCAATCCAGAGCGAACAACTTCGTAAATGAAGTCTGATTCGGCGCGTTCGACGAACTTCGCCTCGCTATCTATGCCGCTCGCCAAACGCACCGGTGTGAAGGGAGAAACCGGTTGACCCATATAATCAAAAGCGCCCTGACGAAATGCCAATTGCAGGATTTCCCGCAATAACGATTTGTTGCGCATCAAACCCAGGGCTTCGTACCTTTCTTCCAACATATCCAACAGTTCGTCCGTGGTCTGAGCGCCAGGGTTGTCATTCAATTCTCGGTAAATATCTCGCAAGACATCTCGACGGGTGTTCAGGTCAACGTTGGTGAGTTTTAAACGCGAGATTATCTGGCGATATTGGGCGTCTAATGTCGTGCGCATGACGCCTATTTTCTCCGCGCCGGGTTGGACGCGCGCCTCTGCTTCCTCTTCTTCAATCGGCACTAGCTCAAACGAACCGGGCGCTCGATAATCCGGCGGGGCGACATAAAGTTGAAGATCCTTCATAAACAGCTTGGCAATATCGCGGTGATCGTCCAGCCAGGATTTGAACTGGGAGTAGCCAAAATTTGCCTCGTTAAACGCCGGATCCATCAACAGCATGGTCTGTTTTAGCCGCGTCGCTAACACCGGCAAATCTCCGCGTTGACCGTGCGCTACCAGCGCTTTGGTGAGTAAACTGCGCGCCTGTTCGATCTCCACGCAAGATTGGTCATCCACGTCCGCTGGTTCACCCAATGCGGTCTCTAAATAGATAAACTCGTCGCAGGATCGCACCAATAAATCGTGCGTAATGCTACGCGGGCCAATCCCAATCGTGTAACGTCCATATTCACGCAATTTCGCCACCAGTGGGCTGAAGTCGCTATCGCCTGAAACAATGACATAGGTTCGGATTTGCGGGCGGGTAAGCGCAATCTCAAAGGCGTCAATTGCCATGCGGATGTCGGCGCGATTCTTTCCCGCCCGTACGCTGTAGATCTGGATCAGGTCTATCGAGTTACTCATCATGGCATCGCGATAACGTGAAAACCGCGACCAATCCGCATATGCCCGCTTAACCACCGCCGGGCCGCGGGTCTGAAGGGATTCCATCAATGCTGTGATCTCGAAATCGAAAAATTCCCGCTCCGCCCATAAAGCTACATTTTCAAAATCAATGAAGATTGCCAGTTGCTCACTCATTATGACTCCTTTGGGTTTTTTAAATAAATTGTGTTTGCAGTTTGATTTTTATCTGCTGCGAACTGTTTCGTATCCGAGTTTTGTCAACAAATCAGCTTATTCAACCGCAGGCAAATCCCAGATACGCTGGGCAGCCCTCAATACCGACCGCCAACTCTGGGTTTCAGCCTGCGGCGCAGGCCCAATTGGGTCTCGCCACTCCTCACCTAGTAAGGCGGCTGTCGCCGCCTGAATGCAGGCTTTGCCTGCTTCCAGATCATACCCCCCTTCTAAGAAAAGCGCAATCTTTCCCTCGCAGTTGGCGTCTGCCCACTCCACCAGTCGGCGAATCAATTCACCATATTTGCCCGCAGAAAGAGAGAGATTGCCCAATGGATCTCGCCAATGCGAGTCAAAACCAAAGCTGACTAAAATCATTTGCGGCGCAAAGCGATCCAGCAAAGGCAGGATGAACGTCTCCATCACTGCACCAAAGCCCTGGTCACCGGTGAAAGGCGGCAGCGGAACATTTGCGGTATAACCACGTCCATCGCCTTCGCCAATTTCATTCAACCCACCCGAACCCGGATAAAGTGGCGATTGGTGTGTGGAGATAAAAAACACATCGTTGCGTCGCCAAAATATTTCCTGAGTGCCGTTGCCATGATGCAGATCCAAATCCACTATCGCTAGTCTCTTCGCGGTTTTGGCGATCTCTGCCGATAATGTGAGCAAGAAATGAGCAGCCAAAGCAATGTTGTTCAGCAAACAAAACCCCATGCCGCGTTGAGAAGTGGCATGATGACCAGGAGGGCGAGTCAACGCCAGGCTGCGCCGCGCTGCACCTTGCCACACCGCCAGCGCCGTCGCAGCCGCCCCCCCTGCCGCGTTTAAGGCGAGTTGCCAGGATGCCGGCGTGGTATAAGTGTCAGCATCCAGGCTGGCTGCCCGCCGGCAGGCCAATTGCAAATGTTCCAGATAGAGCCGGCTATGGATCTGGGCGATAAATTCCTCGGTCAAATCCAGCGGGTCGAGACGTGGATAAACATCCCACCAACCAGCAGACTGAAGCGCCTGGCGTAAAGCTGTGATCCGCTCCGGCCGTTCCGGGTGGCCCAGAGACGAATGGGCTTCATGCCCCTGAGGATAAAAAAAGACCAGGTTTTCCACTCAAATCAATCGTTTTTCGCGTCTCTTCCAGGCTGCCAATCGGGTAAAATTGACATGCCCGAATTTTACTCGAAATAGCCAATTTGGTGAACTTTATGGCTTCTTCAGCCAGATCGGCTGGACTGCAAACGCTCATTGGAGGCTGCATGACGGAATTACTATATCAACTGGATAGCTATCTAAAATCCTTTCAAGCGCACGTAACAGCGGTGGATGCTGAAAATCGAGGGATCGCATTAGACCGCACCGCGTTCTATCCAGGGGGTGGAGGGCAGCCAGCGGATCGCGGTGTACTTAAGATTGATGGTATCGCTTACCCGATTCAACGAGCGAAAAAGGTCGGCGAGCTGGTATTCCATTATGTTGCAGACGAGTCGCCGTTGCCTCGGATTGGTTCAACCGCAGTCGGAGAAATAGATTGGACGCGTCGCTACCAGTTGATGCGCACACACACCGCCTTACACATTTTGTGCGGGGTAGTGTTTCGCGATTATGGCGCGTTGGTCACCGGCGGCGATATGGATCCATTAGATGGAAGAATGGATTTTGAATTTGAGACCATGCAGCGCGAGTTGGTGGATCAAATTCAAGCGGCGGTCAATCGGGAAGTCGTTGCAGCTCGTCCGGTGCGAGTGGCAATTTTGCCGCGCGAAGAAGCCTTCAAAATACCGGATCTGATCCGCACCAAGATCAATTTATTGCCCGAAGGCATCCAACAAGTGCGCGTGGTTGAAATTGTGGGCTTAGACCTGCAGGCCGACGGCGGCACGCACGTGCAAAATACTTCAGAAGTCGGGCGCATTCGTGTGGTGGATTACAAAAGCAAAGGCAAGATCAACAAACGCATATACATCGCGGTTGAGGACGCGTAAATCAGCATGGAGAAAGCTGAGGTCGTTATCTGCGGCGCAGGCATCGCCGGCGTGAGCGCCGCCTATTCGCTGGCAGTCGAACAAAATATATCCAATATCGTGCTGGTGGACGAGAATCCCCCACTCAGCCAGACCAGCGATCATTCGACCGAATGCTACCGCAACTGGTGGCCTGGCCCAGACGACGCCATGGTGGCGTTCATGAACCGCAGCATTGACCGCCTGGAAGCACTGGCGCGTCAAAGCGGGAATGTCTTTCACTTGAACCGACGTGGCTATCTCTATTGCACGGCGCATATCGAAAAAGCTCGTGAGCTCGAACAGAGCGCCAGCGAAATTTCTGCCTTGGGCGCTGGCCCATTGCGCGTTCACAGAAGCGAAAACAGCGCAGCATATCAACCGCTCCAGGCAGAAGGCTTTGAAGGGCAGCCGAATGGAGCAGATTTATTATTATCGCCAGCGTTGATTCGCTCCCATTTCCCTTATGTCTCCGATCGGGTCATCGCCGCGTTGCATGTGCGTCGCGCGGGGTGGTTCAGCGCCCAACAACTAGGTATGTATTTATTGCAGCAAGCGCGCCAGCACGGCGTGCGATTGATCCAAACATCCGTGGTTGGGGTGAACTTGGCCGCCGGCCGGGTGAATAGCGTCTATTTAGCAAATGGTGCAGAAATCAGGACCTCGATCTTTGTCAACGCCGCCGGCCCGCGCCAGGCTCAGGTTGCGCAAATGCTGGGGGTGGATTTACCCGTCTATAACGAGCTGCATCTTAAGGCGGCTTTCAATGATGCGCTGGGCGTTCTCGATCGCTCTGCTCCGCTGGTGATCCTTTCCGATACCCAACGCTTAAATTGGAGCGACGAAGAAAGAGCGTGGCTGACGGAACAAGACGAATACCGTTATTTGCTGGATGAACTGCCATCCGGCTTGCATACCCGCCCAGAAGGCGGCGCAGATAGCCCTATCATCCTGGCGTTGTGGGAATACCACACACGCCGCGTTGAACCCGTCTTGCCAATCCCAGAAGATCCAATTTACCCGGATGTGCTGTTGCGCGGCCTGCCTCAATTAATCCCAGGCATGGGCAGCTATCTACATAAAATCAGCCGACCGCGCGTAGATGGCGGTTATTACACCCGCACACGCGAAAACCGTCCGCTCATTTGCCCCTTGCCGGTAGCTGGCGCTTATCTAATCGGCGCGCTCTCCGGTTTTGGGTTAATGGCAGCCTGCGCTGCAGGAGAATTGCTGGCCTGTCACGTTGTCGGCGCGCCGCTGCCCCCTTATGCACCCAGCTTCGCTTTGGGGCGTTATCAGGATGCGGCTTATTTATCCCGCCTGGATTCCTGGAGCGCTTCCGGGCAGCTATAACATCCCATTGGGAGAAATTAATAACACACATGAAATACTTTTGGAACTTGATCGCGGTTCTGGTCGCGTTTGCGCTGATTGGCGTCAGCGCAGGGTGCGGCCAGGTGTCCCAACGCAATGAGACAGTGGCCGATTCGACCTCGTTGCAAAACCCACTAGTCAAATTCAAGTGGATAAAATGTCCTTACGGCAATTTACCGGTGGAGATTGATTGCGGTTATTTAGTAGTGCCGGTCAATCACTTCAATCCCCAAGAAGGCAAAATTCGACTGCCTGTGACCATCCTGCGTTCTAGAAGTAACAATCCTGCCTCGGAAGCATTGGTTTATCTGGCAGGCGGTCCAGAAGGCAGCGCAACCGATGACATTCAAAGTTGGTTGAAACTGCCTTATCTTAAAGATCGTGATCTAATTCTGATGGACCAGCGCGGCTCCGGGAAAGCTGAACCCAGTTTGAATTGTTATGAAGTGGAGAAAAGCATTCCTAGTAACCACTCGAAGGCCATCCAACAATGTTACAAACGTCTAAAGCAGCAAGGCGTTGATCTAAGCGTTTACACCAGCGCGCAATCTGCGGCGGATTTTAACGCCTTACGCAGCGTTTTAGATTACACATCCTGGGATCTGCTGGGCGTCTCCTATGGTACACGTCTGGCGCTGACCATCCTGCGCGATTACCCGCAAGGCATCCGCAGCGTCATTCTGGATTCCGTCTATCCGCTGGAAGTCAACGCGTATGAGGAGCAGGCAGTGAATGGCGCGAGGGCAATTGAAACGCTTTTTCATCATTGCGCTGAGGACGAAGGCTGCGCTCATGCGTATCCAGATCTGCCACAGGTATTCGAAGACTTGCTCATCGCCCTCGACAATAACCCAAGCGAAGTGACGGTCACCAGCCCACTGAGCGGTGAAGAAGTATTTCTCACGCTGAATGGCTCGATGATGGCCAGCCTGGTTTTCGAAGCCCTTTATCACCCAGAAACCATCGCCCGCATTCCTTATGTCATCTATGAAGTGCAATATGGTTATCGCGAAGCCATTGCCGGGCTGATGTTCCCGCAAAGCAAAGAGGATCATCGCGGTCTGATTCAATCACAAATTTCAAATGGGGCTTCTACCAGTGAAGGCTTATTCTTCTCGATCGAATGCAACGAGGAAGTACGGTTCAATAGCCTGACCAAAGCCGAAAGCGCAGTAAAAGGATCGAATTTGATGCTGGCGCGTTATTTGCTAAGCGATGTGCGTAGTATTTTCGAAATCTGTCAGATGTGGGATTCAGGCGCAGCTCCTGAGATTGAAAATCAACCCGTGATCAGTGACATCCCAGCGCTGGTCTTAGCCGGTGAATATGATCCGCTGACGCCGCCGACCTGGGGCGAACAAACAGCGCAAAATTTATTGAACAGTTACTATTTTCTCTTCCCCGCCGCCGGCCACGCAGTGATAGATAGCGGCGAATGTCCATCGCTCTTGATTGCTGAATTTCTTGCCAATCCTACCACCCCGCCTCAAGCGACCTGCCTGCAAGATCAAAAAATTAACTTTTGGCTGCCATAAGATGGCGTCCATAAAATGGCAGCCAGAAGATAGCGGTAGTAAGGCATCCCCGCCTACGAAGCCAGCAATTCAGCCAGGGCGCGCAACCCCAGGGCATAGGAGCGCCACCCAAACCCCATAATACTGCCCACGCACACTGGCGCAATGATGGACTGACGGCGAAACTCTTCGCGCGCATGAATATTGGAAAGGTGCACTTCCACCACTGGCAAACCGATCGCCGAGATCGCATCTCGTAAAGCAATGGAAGTATGAGTGTAACCGCCAGGGTTAAATATCACCCCTTTCGCCCAGTTTCGGGCGTCTTGCAAAGCCTCTATCAACGCGCCTTCGCTATTCGATTGTAGATGTCGCACCTCCAGCCCCAGTTCTCTGCCAAGCTCTACCAATCGCTGGTTGATCTCCGCTAGAGTCATCCGACCATAAACCTGCGGTTCGCGTTCGCCAAGCAAGTTTAAATTAGGACCGTGCAGCGCCAAAACCGGGATCATTCTTCCGCCTCCTTCAGACTTGATTCATTGACGCTTGTGCGCCTCAAAAAGTAACTCTACCGGATCATCTATTTCAACGCCCCAGCGAACTTCGCCGATCCGCGTCGGCAACACCAGGCGCAGCTTGCCCGCCTTTCGCTTTTTATCTACTCCAATACCCGCCAGCACACGTTGTTCATCCAATCCGGCAGGGATCTCAACCGGTAGACCCAGACCTCGCAGCGCGCCGGCTATCTCTTCTGCCAGGCCAGGATCTGCCAAACCGCGCCGTTCAGCCAGGCGCGCAGCCTGCACCATGCCGATCGCCACTGCCTCCCCATGTCGAATACGATAATCTGACGCCAATTCCAGAGCATGACCCAGCGTATGGCCGAAATTGAGCGCAGCTCGTTTTCCCCGTTCATAAGGATCCTCCTGGATGATGCGGATCTTTACTGCCATTCCCCGCCGCACAATTTCGTCCAGATCGCCGCGCGCTGCATCCCAGCCCTGGCGGCAGAGCGCAAATAATTCCGCGTCCAACAAAACGCCGTGTTTTACAACTTCCGCCAGACCATTGCGCAACTCCGCCTCAGGTAAAGTCTGCAAAGTTTGAGGGTCGGCCAGCACAAGGCTGGGTGGATGAAACGCCCCAATCAGGTTTTTTCCTTCTGGCAGGTCGGCGCCGGTCTTTCCGCCCAGGCTGGCATCTACCATGGCTAACAACGAAGTTGGGACGACCACCCACGGTACGCCGCGCAAGAACGTTGCTGCTGCGAATCCTGCCAGGTCGCCGACCACTCCGCCTCCTAGCGCGACCACAGTGCTGCTGCGCTCCAGGCGAGCGTCCACAAAAGCCCGCCACAAATCAAGGACGGTCGCAGGTGTCTTTTGCATTTCTCCTGCTGGTATCGCGGCGGTCGTCACCTCGTAACCAGCCTGGCGCAGCGCGGCTTCAGCTCGATCGGCATATAGAGGAGCGACGTTGTAATCGCTCACCAAAGCAATCGGCCCGCCTAGCTGACGCGTCCGCAACGCCTCGCCAAGCGCATCTATACCGCCCTCCTGCACGCGCACATCATAGCCAACACCCATCCCCTTCACATGGAAATAACCCAGCTTGATTTGCGCTTGCCATGCCGCATCTTCGACGGTCAGGTTAGTGGTATCCAAGCGATGCGAGAAAGAATGATAATGCGGTCGACGCGCATCGAGAAGTTGTCGCAATCGCGCCCGAGTGTCGCCGTTCAACAATGGACGCGCTCCGGCGGCCGTTTCTAGCCGATGAACAATGGCTTCAAAATCCGTCTCCAGGCACAGCACCTTTCCAACATCCTCGACTCGTTGACGATTTTCGGCGCGCAGCAAAGCGCCACCACCCAAAGCCACCACGCCGCTGTGATCGTTCAGGACACTGCTCAGCGCTGCACTCTCCCGCTGACGGAACCCTCCCTCGCCCTCGATCTCGAATATTTCGGGGATAGACATTTCTGCCTGAGCTACAATAACCTCATCCAGATCAAAGAACGCGGTCCCCAATTGCTGAGCCAAGCGCCGCCCGATCGTGCTTTTTCCCGAACCAGGCGGACCATAGATAAACAAGAATTCGCGCTTCATGGTTCTTCCGGCCAAAACAATATCGGACGGTTATCCATCGGCAAATCCGAAAGGCGTGCCTGGCGCAACGATAAAAAGCGCGGGCGCATTTCGTCCAATGAATCGCCGCCCAGTTTTTCCAACAGAGCGTCCGCTAACACAAAAGCCACCATCGCTTCAACGATCGGCGCAGCCCGCGGCGTCGGACAAAAATCGGAACGTTCATAATTGGTGATAGTCTCTTCGCCGGTTGCCAGGTCAACGGTTAATTGCGGGTTGAGTGTAGTGGCGATAGGCTTCATCGCTGCACGCACAATCAGCGGGCCACCGGTGGTAACCCCGCCTTCCAACCCACCGGCGCGATCGCTCAGGCGGTATAGATCATCTCCCCTGAGGCGGATTGCATCTTGCGCCTGTGTGCCAGGCAATTGAGCGTTCTCGAAGGCGGAGCCTATTTCGACACCCTTAATCGCCTGGATACTGAGCACCGCTGCGCCCAAACGTGCTTCCAGACGACGATCCCATTGAACATACGAACCCAACCCTGGCGGCAGGCCTAACGCAACCACCTCTACAATTCCTCCCAGCGTGTCGCGCTCTTGCATCACCTGACGGATGCGCTGGATCATCGCTTCCGCCGCGATCGGATCCGGGCAACGCACCTCGTTTAATTCTGCCTGCTCCAATCTCTGCTCATAACTCATGGCGCTCAAATCGGCGTGGATCTCGCCGATGGCGATGACATAACCGCCGATGCGGATGCCAAATTGCGCCAGGAAATGCTTGCACCCCGCCCCCGCCGCAACGCGTGCGGCCGTCTCGCGCGCCGAGGCGCGCTCCAAAGCCGGCCGCAAATCGCGATAACCGTATTTGATGGCGCCCGTCAAATCGGCGTGACCCGGCCGCGGGCGAGTAAAAGGCTCAATCTCCTTGCCGCGCCACTTGATAGAATCCTGGTTTTCGATCAGCAGAGATAGAGGCGCGCCAGTGGTGACGCCGGCTAGCACCCCTCCTAAGATGCGCACGGTATCCTGCTCGATTTTCATGCGCGGCCCTGCGCCAAAACCTCTCTGGCGGCGCAACAACTCGCGGTCAATCACCTCGGAAGATAGCGGCAACCCCGCAGGCAGACCATCTAAAATGGCGATTAACGCCGGCCCATGCGACTCGCCGGCGGTTAAAAAACGTAAGGGCATGATTACTCCTTGTCCTTTCCCATCATCCAGCCATGAATTCGGCGCATGGCTTCATCTACTCGTTCCAACGGGGCGGTGAGCGAGATGCGCACATAACCTTCTCCGCCCCTGCCAAAAACCGTCCCCGGAGTGACGCTGACGCCCGTGTTTTCCAGCAACGCCGCGGCAAAATCCATCGAACTCCAGTTTTCAGGCAGCGCCGCCCATACATATAGCGAAGCCCGCGGCGTCTCCACGATAAAATCGGAGGCGCGCAGCCCTTCGATCACCCGATCGCGGCGCTGACGATAGACCTCATTCCGCGCTTTCAGCCAGGTTTGATCGCCGGTTAAAGCAGCGATTGAAGCCTCCCAAATGGGGAGGAAATGCCCGCTATCTGCATTGGTTTTCAGCGTGAATAAGGCGCGCGTGACTTGAGCGTTTCCCAGCAACGCACCGCTGCGCCAACCGGCCATGTTATGCGATTTGGAGAGGGTGTTAAATTCCACCGCTACACCTTTTGCGCCGGGCGTTTCCAACAGGCTGGGTGGACGCTCGCCATCGAAAGCCACTTGCATGTACGCAGCGTCATGACAGAGCAAAAAACCATGCTCCAACGCCAATGCCACAGCTTGAGCAAAGAACTCGCGGCTGGCGGTCGCCGCAGTCGGGTTATTGGGATAATTGAGCCACATTAGCCGGGCGCGCCGCAAGACTTCCATTGGAATCGCACGCAGGTCTGGAAGATAACCGTTCTCGCGCCGCAAAGGCATTGAATAAACCTCTCCGCCGGCGAAGAGCGCCCCACGGGTATAGGTAATATACCCCGGATCAGGGACGAGGACGATGTCGCCTGGGTTTACGTACGCCTGACTGAGGTGAAAAATGCCTTCTTTAGAACCCAGCAAAGGGACGATCTCTGTATTTGGGTCTAATTCAACGCCATACTCTCGTATATAATAATCCGCCCAGGCGCGGCGCAACGCGTCCGGGCCAATGTGGGGTTGGTAGCTATGAGTGTTGGGCTGTCTCGCAGAGTGAACCAGCGCCTCGATGATATGCGGCGCGGGCGGCAGATCCGGCGCTCCCTCATCTAGGCGAATAATATCGCGGCCGGCAGCCTGTAAAGATCGAATGCGCGCACTGAGCGAAGCAAAGAAATGCGGCGCTAAATGGGTCATACGGTCTGCAGTAGTTTGCATCGAGTAGCCTCAAGTGTTGATGGTGGGGTTGGGAATATCTTGCGCGGGTAGCGAAGCATTTGGACCCTCGACCGCCCGCCGCATCGCCTGCCGCGGAACAGGTAGACCCGTCCAACGCTCCAACGCCAAAGCAGCCTGTTCAATCAACATACCCAGGCCATTTGCCGACTCCAAACCATTCGCTCTGGCCTGGCGCAATAAAGTTGTCTGCGCCGGCTTATAGACCAGATCATAAACAAATGCAGAGGGCGGGTATGGTAATCTGGCTGGCCAGGGGCAACTTTCTACATCTGGCAGCATTCCAGCCGAAGTGGCGTTGACGATCAAACGCGCCGAGGCGCAATAATCTTTTAGGGCGCGATCCTCCAACGCGACAGCCAACAACTCGCCGATGGCGGGATTTAGCTCGGCAGCAAGCTGCTCAGCCTGAGCAGGGCGACGAGCAGCGATCACTACACGCCAGCCGGCCTGCGCCAAAGCGTACACCACGGCGCGCGCCGCACCGCCCGCCCCCAACACGAGCGCCAGCGGCGATGTGCCTTCACGGTTAGCCGTCAATTCTCGACATTTTGGAAACACCCGTTCGAGGTCGGTGGAAAAACCGGGGGCATCGGTATTATCGCCGATTAAACGACCCGAATCGAGCAAGATCGTATTCACCGCGCCAATTGCACCTGCTGTTGGAGAAAGGCCATCCAAAAACTCCATGACCGTCTGCTTATGTGGAATGGTCACATTCAAACCCTGCAAGTTTCCGGCGCGCATTTCCGCCAGAATGCGCTCCATGTTCCGCCTGCCATCTGCATCTGGCGAAATAGCATATAGATGATATTCGCCTTTCAGATGCATCTCCTTTAGGGCAGCGCTGTGCAAGCGCGGCGACAAACTATGCGCTAAAGGATAGCCAAGAAGCCCAAATGAGTATTTCATTCGCCTGATAGATAGAGAGTCGCGCCTAAAGAGCGCATTACGGGTACAAAATCTGGGAATGATTCGTGGATCATTTCCGCCCCGACCACCTGAATAGGTGCTTGCGCTGCCAACCCGGCAACCGCCAGCGACATCGCCAGACGATGATCGCCGTGCGATTGCACCCGCCCTCCACGGAGCGGTCGCTCTCCCCGCACGATGAAACCATCCGCCGTTTCGATAAAATCCACGCCCAGCAAACGCAATTCGCTGCCCAGGGCAGATATGCGATCCGACTCCTTGTGGCGCAATTCCTCCGCGTCGCGCACCCGCGTCTCTCCCTGCGCATACGCCGCCGCCACAGCAAACACAGGAAACTCATCAATCATGCGCACCACGCGTTCGTCGCCCACTTCAACCCCTCGCAAGGAGCTATAGCGAACGATCAGGTCGCCCACTGGTTCTCCGCCGCGCTCGGCAGTTGGGTGAATCTGGATGTCTGCGCCCATTTCAAGCAACGTATCCAACAGGCCGGTGCGCGTCGGGTTCAAGCCAACACTGCGCAAATGTAGCTGCGAGCCAGGGGTAATCAGCGCGGCGACGATGAGAAAAGCCGCCGCCGAGATGTCATTGGGGAGCGTGATCTGAAGCGGCCTCAGCTTGCCAGATTTAGGGGGGATCAGGCTCGTGACCCAGCGCAGCGGTTGCCCGTCTGCACCTGAATGGGTAAATGAATTGATCTCAACGCCCATCGCGCGGAGCATCCTCTCCGTATGATCGCGTGATGGCCCCGGCTCAACCAGAATCGTGCCGCTGCTCGCCGCCAATGCTGCTAACAATAGGCAAGACTTCACCTGCGCGCTGGCAACCGGTAGTTCGTAGTCCAGAGCCTTCAACGGATGGTTGGAAGGTTGAATAAACAGAGGCGCATGGCCGTCTGTTGCCTGAATATTCACCCCCATTTGCTGCAATGGCTCCGTCAGACGCTGCATCGGGCGTCTGCGTAAACCCGGGGAACCATCCAGTACGGCAGGGAAATTCCACGCTGCTAACGCCCCAGCCAGCAACCTCAATGTGGTGGCCGAGTTGCCGCAATTGATAACCAGCGGCTTGCCGTCTCCTGACGCGTAAGGAGGCTCTTTTAAACCAATCCCATGAACCTGTAAGGAGCGTCCGTCGAGCCTCCAAGACACATTCAAAAACGTCAGGGAATCTAACATGGCGCGCGTGACCCCCGATACCAGGAAATTCTGGATAAAACTTTCCCCTTCCGCCATGGCGGAAAAAAGCGCCGCGCGATGAGAAAGCGATTTATCCCCTGGCAGAGGCAACGCACTGCCGCCTGCATCTCCGCTCAGTGCGCTGCCCGGCTCAACGTGCAATACTCCGGCAACTGGTTCATCGCTTCGCGTTGCCTGTCCTGAAGCTTCTCGATGTTCATGTTCCATCACGGTCATCGCTCCTGTCATCCGTTAACCGGCGGTAGTTTTCCGCCCCTCGCAACAATAACGCCTGCAATGTCTCTTGTCCTTCATCGAGCAAGGCTGCTTCCAATTGATCCATCGCCTGGCGAAACCGACGCAGGCTCTCCAGCACATTATCTCCATTGGTTGCCAGAATATCCAGCATCATCGGCAGCGAAGAAGGCGCCAGGCGAATTGTGCTGCGCAACCCCGGCCCAACCATCGCCCGCGCCTCGAGCGGCACAGCCGCGGCAAGCGCATTCGCCGTCAGATAAGGCAAGTGACTGACAGCGGCTGCCCATTGATCGTGTAGCTCCGCCTCCAGCCAGAGAGGGCGTGCGCCAACCGCCTGCACAATTTGTTCAGCCACCAAGCGGGCGCGAGCTGTGGTGCGCTCTAAAGGGGTCAGAACAAACGCGGCGCCCTGAAAGAGCGTTGCTTCAGCGTTAAATAACGAACCTCGCTCTTTGCCGCACATTGGATGACCGCCGATGGGCTCGAAGCGTTGCGGCAATCCTTGCATCCGACGGACGATCTCCCGTTTGGTGGAGCCCAAATCCATCACAACGGCTTGACCAGGGTGGACGTGTGGCAATTGTTGCAACATTGATAAGATAGCGCGCACCGGCGTTGCCAGGATAATCACATCCGCCTGGGGCAGAATAGCTTCTAGCTGATCACTGGCCTGGTGAACAATCTTCCCGCGCAGCGCCAGTTCAACCGTTTGTGGATCTGCGTCCACGCCTAACAGGGCTGCGCACTTTCCTTGCAAAGCCATTGCCAGCGAGCCGCCCATCAAACCCAGGCCAACGATCGCCAGCCGCGCGCTGGATATAAAGTCAGTCTCATCCATCAAAATAATTCAAAGATTCAAGCAATCTTAACGGACGAGCTGTTCAGAGCTGGGGCTGGCGCGACATCGCGCCCAATCGCCTGAGCAACTGCTTTAACCTGCTTGACCAGCTCGGCGAAACGTTCCGGTTTCAACGATTGGCTGCCATCGGATAGCGCCGCTTCTGGTTGCGGATGAACTTCCACGATCAGCCCATCGGCTCCCGCCGCCACTCCGGCGCGGGCGATTGCTGTTACGTAATTCCAATTGCCCGTGCTATGACTGGGATCTAGAATAACCGGTAGATGAGTCAAATCTTTCAATACCGGGATCGCGTTGATGTCAGTGGTGTTGCGAGTGGAGGTCTCAAAAGTACGAATGCCGCGTTCGCATAACATAATCCGCTGATTACCATGCGAGAGGATGTATTCGGCCGCCATCAATAATTCCTCCACTGTCGCCATCATTCCGCGCTTGAGCAATACGGGATGCTGACTTTCGCCCACCGCATGCAGCAAGGCGAAGTTCTGCATATTGCGCGCCCCGATCTGCAATACATCCACATATTTTATCAACAAAGGGATCTGTTCTTCGCGCATCACTTCAGACACAATTGGCATACCCGTTGTCTGCCGCGCTTCAGCGAGTATCTCCAACCCGGCTTCGCCTAACCCCTGAAAGGAATAGGGCGAAGTGCGCGGTTTATAAACGCCGCCGCGCAAGGCATGGGCGCCGGCTTCCCGCACCGCCAGGGCAGTCTCCATCAGTTGACTGCGACTTTCCACCGAACACGGGCCAGCAATGATGGCGATTTCTTTGTTGCCCACGGAGACACCGTTCAATGGAAAGATTGAATTCTCCGGTCGAAATTCACGCGAGGCCAGCTTATAAGGCCGAGAGATCGGCACCACCCGGTCAACACCCGGCAGAAGCATGAACTGATCCTTGAAGCCATACGCCGACCGGCCATCGCCGATGGCGCCGATCACCGTTCGTTCTTCGCCGGTGGAGATATGCGCCCGCAGTCCGTTGTTTCGCACTCGCTCCACTACTGCGGCAATCTCCGCTTCGCTTGCATCGGTTCGCATTATGATCATCATGGGACACTCTCCTTACAACTGATCTGTATTTTATTCGCCATCTTCACACAAAACCACTGCTCACCTTTATCGTTGTAAATCTGGGCGCAGGCTTGCTGCCTCGCCCAAATACACATGCTGGATTTCCGCGTAAGTTCGCTCCGTATTCCAATGCAGCAACACGCGGATGCAACGCGGCAAACTATCCGGAACTTCGATCTCCTGGGCGCAGAGCAGAGGCACTTGAAGCCAACCGATCTGCCGCGCCGCCAGAGCCGGGTAGGTGGACTGTAGATCAGCGGTGACGGTGAAAAACACGCTGGCCAGATCATCCGGATGCAAACCCGGATTGGCGTCCAAGATCGCCAACAGCAACTTGCGCGTGGCAGCTAAAATGGCTTCCGGTTGATTCTGACTGGCGACGGTTGCGCCGCGCACTCCCCTGACAGGCATTCTCATCCTCCAACAGCGCATGATGAAATGTAAAACGCGAGGCCGTTGGCCTCGCGTCTCTTCTTTGTGGGATATACTCTAATCGTCCCGCTTAAGCGCCGCCAACGGCTTCCATATCGGATGAGCCGTAATAATAATAGCGAGCAGCAAAAGCGAAACCGATCAAACTCATAACTTTACCTTAATGTTGCGCCGAGTCTATCCCAGGTCTGCAGAAACGTCAAGAGGGAAATTTTGATAACGGATTGAAACAAGATAACTCATGATCCTTTTAGAGGGAAAAATTCCTTTGGATGTACCTGGCAACTTCAAGCAGTCTAAATGACTACCAGTTTTGAAAGAATATGAGCAACTTTCTTGTACATTAATCAAAATCCTCTATAATAGTAAAAACGGCTTTGGGGTCAACTCGCGGTTATTCTCCAACTGGGATAAATCAGTGCATCAGATTCGCCCCTGTCTGAAACGACATATGACGGTATTAGGCCTTCTCTTTGTCACGCTAACGGCTGCTTGGTTGCGTTTCTACAGACTAGGTGAATGGAGCTTTTGGAGCGATGAGGTCTTTTCGCTAAGCAACAAACCAGACGGCTTTATGCTCTCCCTATCCACTCGATTGATTCACGCCGTCACAAACTTGCTTGGGGCGAATGAATTCAACGCGCGCTTGGCGCCTGCGCTGATCGGCATAGCGACTATTCCAATATTGTATTATCTCGCCGCGCAGGTTTTTGGGCGGCAGGTTGGTTTGATCAGCAGCGCCCTGCTTGCGGTCTCTCACTGGCACATTTACTGGTCGCAAAACGCGCGTTTTTATGTTTTATTATTGCTCTTCTATACGCTGGCGATGGTGTATTTCTACCTGGGGTTTGAAAAAAACCGCCCAATGCATTTGCTCCTTTCGCTGGCGTTTTTAGGTTTGGCCATACAGGAACGGCTGTTAGCCTTATTTCTGCTGCCCGTGGAGGTCATCTACCTATTTCTTTTATTCATTTTGCCAATTGAAAAACCCAGCGGCCTGAATTTGCGAAATTTGCTGATCTACTTTGCCCCGGGAGCAATCGCAGCCGCCATTATCATCGCCCCCTACCTGGGTGGCTTCGACGAGTGGTTGGCTGGCTTTGGGAGAGTAAACAGTGATCCGTTATGGATTTTCTCTGGCTTTGTATTTTACGTTGGCATCCCCATCGTATGCCTGGGCGGTTTGGGCGCGATTTATTTGTTAGTTAGAAAAAACCGGGCTGGCCTGTATTTTGGACTCGCCGCGGTGGTGCCATTGTTGTGCATCACTTTCCTGTCACTATATCACTATACAGCCAATCGTTATATCTTTATCTCACTAACAAGCTGGGTGATTCTGGCTGGCGTCGCAGCTCATGCACTTTTCCAACAGCAAAAAGGCGACGCCTGGTTATTGGCTGCCAGCGTGCTAGCCATTTTATTCGCAACCTCATTGAGTGAGGATTACTTATACTATTTTCATCAGAATGGTAATCGTGAGAACTGGCGCGCAGCCATCGAATTCGTCCAAGAGCGCCAGAAAGAAGGCGATCGCATCTATATCGGCAACACCGACGTCGGCGACTATTACATGGGACGCCGCACGATCCCAATGGAGAAATTCAGCCCAGATCAAATCGCCTCGAATAATCGTCGAATCTGGTTCATCGAAGATTTCACCCTTGGAGAACGTCTCCCCAACACTCTAGCCTGGATTTGGGCGAATGCTCAACCGATGGCAAGTTTCGATGTCGTGGTACGCGGCAGAATTTTCACCATGAGAGTCTATCTATATGATCCAGCATGTAAAAATGTACGGTGCGCGCCATGAAATCTGATAATCGGGCCAGCTTCAAAGAATTCCTGCTCACCTGGGCTTTAAGAGGCGCCATTGGTCTTGGCTGCATTTCGTTCTTGTATTATCTAAGCTGGTGGTTCGAAATAGACAAAGAGCTCGGCGACAGGTGGCGTTCACCCTATTTAGTGGCGTTGATGATTTTAGCGATCCTGTATGGCGGCGTTCAACTCATAGGAAACTGGTATCTCTATCTGGTTGCGCGACGTCCGAAGCTGCTGCCCACACCGCCCCCAAATCTGAGTGTGGATGTGTTTGTAACCGCCTGTGGCGAGCCGTATGCATTAGTGGAACGCTCGTTAAAGGCAGCGTGCGCCATGCGTGGCAAACACGTCACCTGGCTATTAGATGACGGATCGGATGCGCAATTAGCCAGGCTGGCTGAATTCTTGGGCGCTGGATACTTGACGCGCGATAATCACATCAACGCCAAAGCAGGAAATGTCAATGCAGCTTTAGCAAAAACCAACGGCGATATTATCGCCATCTTCGATATTGATCATGTTCCAAAAGCCGACTTTTTGGAAAAAACCGTCGCTTACTTCTCAGACCCGGCGGTAGGATTTGTCCAAGTGATGCTCACCTTTGCCAACACCCAGGAGAGTTGGGTTGCCGATGCAGCCATTGAGACCAGCCTGGAATATTATAACCCCACTTCACTGGGCAGTTATGGCATCGGCGGCGCGACGCTGATGGGGAGCAATGCGTTAATCCGCCGAGCAGCTTTAGAGTCGATTGGCGGTTATCAACCCGGATTGGCAGAAGATCTGGCTACTTCGATCAACCTCCATGCTGCAGGTTGGAAATCTGTATATGTGGCAGAACCTTTGGCGCCGGGCATTGCGCCGCCCACGTTTGAAGCCTGGTTTGTGCAACAGCTAAAATGGGCACGTGGAGTTTTTGAGCTGCTGGTAACCAGTTATCCCCGGCTTTTCCCTCGATTAACCTGGGGACAACGGCTTTCCTACTTGGTCAGGATGACTAAATATTGGATTGGCCCCGCGGTTGCCCTCCATTTGTTTGCCACAATTGCCGTGTTGATCTTTGGCGATGCGCCCCTCCGAGGCGCATTCCATAGTTATTTGATCCATATTGCTCCCCTGGTGGGCTGCGACGCAGTAATCCGCTATCTGGGATTATACAAATGGAGACACCATACCATCCAGCGCACATCGTTATTGCGGGCGGTTGTCTTGGTTTATGCCACCTGGCCTATCTATCTCTCCGCCTGGCTGATGGCTCTCTTTCGCGTGCCTCTGGCTTTTAGACCCACCCCCAAAAGCTTGGACGGGCGTTTAAACCCGATATGGTTAGCACCTCAACTCATCGCAGTAGTTCTTTTGAGCGTCGGGTTGATTTACACCGTGGCCGTCAAAGATCACCGCCCATCTCTGTTGCTCTTATTCGCCATCCTTCAGGGGGCGTTACAGTCTATATTTCTGGCGAGATGGATGTCCACAGACCTGATCGTCCGGCAAAGCAGGCGAGTGCAAAAGAAGAAAATGGCGACCAATAAATAATTGAGGATGTTGAGCATTGCTTGGGAAATGCTATGCCAACCAAAATTCTGGATTTGGAGTTCGATCAGATCCCAGCGGTTATTACTGGTTTAGATGGATATCCACGCGCTATGATTTTAGTGCGTATGAGGGGGAGGCCTGTCGAACGACTGTACGTCCCCATATCGGATGGCATGATCCGAAGAGAAGAGCTATGTAGTACAATCTTGAGAAGCGCCAAACGCCCTTTTTGGGAATCCTGGCTGCGAGAAATTCTGTCTTACAATCCAGACCCAGCGGATGAGCGCCCAAATCCTCGGGCGACCATTGCAGTCTGCACGCGGGATCGAGCGGATGATTTGCGATGCTGCCTTGAAGCGCTCACACAATTCTATGGGGCAGAACCGGATGTCGAAATTTTGGTGGTGGACAACTGCTCTTCGAGTGGAGCTACTAAGGAAACTGTGCAGGCGTTCCCCAGCGTGCGCTATACGTATGAAGAACGACCTGGGCTAAACCGCGCCCGGAATAAAGCCTTGCGAGAGGCGCGTCATGAAATTGTGGCTTTCATTGACGACGACGCGCTTCCAGATGCGAATTGGCTACAAGCGCTGACGCGCGACTTCCGCTTTCCTAACGTGGCATGTGTAACCGGATTGACCATGCCTATTGAACTCGAAACGCCGGCTCAGGAGGCGTTCGAAGAGTACACTACCTTCTCCCGAGGGTTTTATCGCCAAACTTTCACTCGAAGCAGGATCCACCCGGTGGGGGCAGGCGTCGTCGGCGCGGGAACCAATATGGCGTTGCGCCGCAGCGTTCTAGAACAAACAGGGCCATTCGACGAGGCGCTGGACGCCGGGACGCCAACCTTTTCAGGCGGCGACACCGAGATGTTTTCTCGTCTGCTGGCGGCAGGGTATCAGATCATCTACGAGCCATGCGCATTAAACTGGCATCGCCATCGCCGTTCATGGAAGGAGCTTCGAAGGGCTATCTATGGATATGGCGTTGGCGTATATGCCTTTTGGACGCGAAAATTCCTGATCGACCGAGAGTGGTATGTCATACCCGTTGCACTGCATTGGCTACTTACCGGGCAGATTCCAACCTGGCTGCGCTCCCTATTGCGCCTGAAGAACGCGCCACCTCTTGACCTGATTTCTTTAGAAATCTGGGGCTGCCTTATGGGACCCTGGGCGTATTTAAAGTCACGCCGACAAGATTTAAGCGTGACTGCTTGAAATATTTGTATTTATGACCGTCTCCATTATTATCCCCACGCATAACCGCCGCCCTGTCCTGGTCCGGACGTTAGACTCCCTTGCGCGGCAAACCTTTCCTGCTGCTCAACTCGAAGTGATTGTCGTGTTAGATGGTTGCCGCGACGATACTCTTGAGTCCCTGGAGACTTATTCCGCGCCGTATACATTGCGATTCATTGAGCAAGATCACAGAGGCCCCGGTGCTGCCCGCAATTTAGGAGCCAAACTGGCAAACGGCGAACTATTGATCTTTCTGGATGACGACATCGAAGCTGCTCCGGGGTTCGTTCATGCTCATGTGACGGCTCATCAGGGAATTTACCACAAGGTGGTCATCGGATATTCCTACCCAAATCTTGCAAGACAGCGGTCTTATCTCTCGTTGGAGTTGCAAGGCTGGTGGGAAGCAATGTTCCAGCTCATGCAGCAACCCGGCTATCGGTTTCGCTACAACGACATGCTCAGTGGGAATTTCTCGATCTCCAGGGACTTTTTCCATCATGTTGGGGGATTTAGCGCCAATCTTTCCGTCCATGAAGATTACGAGCTGGGCATGCGCCTGATCATTGCCGGCGCAATGTTTGCATTTGAAACCGCTGCGTTGGGCGTTCATCACGAACAGGCGGATCTGCAGCGCATCATAAATCGCAAATTTCAAGAAGGCATCGCTGACATCCGCCTGGGACGAATGTATCCTGAGCTAATCCCGACTCTGTTGGCCTGGCGTCTATGGAAATACTCTTTATTACCCAGCAAACTTTTGACCCACCTGGAATTTACACAGCCTCATTTGGCGGATTGGATTGCAGCAACAATGATGAAGGCTTTGCCGCGCTTTGAAGCAGCACACATGATCGGAACCTGGCGCAGGATCTTATACGGGTTGCTTGGGTATTGGTACTGGAAGGGCGTGGCACAAGAGTTGAACACGCTGCGAGCAGTACAAGAATTCCTTACCGGCGCTCCTGCCTCCCCACAACCACAGAAGCAGGAAGGTCTAATCATTGACCTGTCTCAGGGTCTCGATCAGGCTGAACGCAGCCTGGATGAGGCGCGTCCGTCCAGCGCCAAGCTCTGTTATGGCGATTATTCTATCGGCTGTCTGCCGCTACAGCCTGGAGTAGAACGCTGGCATGGCGGACATTTAATGCCGTTCTTACTGGGCGAACCCTTGTTCCCCCTTTTCAAGACGCTGGCCTCTCAGGGAGTCATCCAACTGCCTATAAGCATCGAAGAAATCCCCTTCTTCCAAGAATTGGAAAAATCTTATCTGGCTCAGCAGGAGCAAACCTGTGGTTCACCCTGATTTTCAAAGACGCTCCCTGGGCTGGTTCTGTTTTATTTGGATCGCTGCTATCTCGGCGATCTATTACAAGCGTTTATGGCAAATCTTCTCTCTGGGGATAAAGAATTGGATTGCCGATAACCCTTCAATTGAACGCCTGGCACGTTCATTGCGCGCCTTTAGTGCGCCAGAGTTGGCGCAACCTGTGCTCCCCTACTCAGGCGAAGCGCTGAGCAGAATGTTTAACGCCGCCCTGGGCTTTGTTATTATCTTTATTGCTGCCCAAACGCTGGGTGCAAGCATTTGTTCCTTACTTCATTGCCAGTTCGATAATCATGTTGAAAAAATGATCTATCGCGCTGGCGCCGGGTTTGGGGCGCTGGCATACCTATCGCTGGGTTTGGCAGCCACAGGGAATTACCATCCCGCAGAAGCGCGCCTGCTCATCCTGGTCGCCGCGACGTTCGGTGTATTGTTATTTCTGCGCCATCTTTGCCAACTCAAAGTTCATAACATTCATTGGAAGAGATTGGTCGTCATCAATGGACAAATATCACCCTGGCAATGGGCGATTCTGTTGGCAATAGCGATAGCCCTGATCGGCGCCTTAGCGCCTGAAACCGAATATGACGCACTCTGGTATCACTTGTGGTTGCCCCGTCTCTGGTTAGAAAAAGGCTCGCCGGTGGATTTACTGACCGAGTATGTCTCTCTCTACCCTATGACCTGGGAATTGGTCTTTGGAGCAGGGTTGACGATGGGTGGGGCCATCACTGCAAAGCTCGTCAACTTTAGCTGTCTTATCCTGAGTTTATTGATGCTCTACCACATGACGCGCCGTCATGGACATGCCTCAACCGCATGGATGGCAAGCGCCATTTGGATTACTACCCCCACCGTTCTTTGGGAAGGAACCACCGCTTATAACGATCTGGCGTTAGGCCTTTATCTGATGCTGACTTTCGATGCAACGTCGCGCTATACCGAAAGCAGGGAGAGGCAGTGGCTCCTATTGGCCGGCTTGAACGCCGGCTTTGCCTTAGGCGTGAAACATCTGGCGGGCATCGGCGTCTTACTTATTGTCGTTGGTTTAGGCTTGAAGCAATGGTTAACTACACGCCAGCTAAAATCCGCTCTCTTATCCGCAATGACCCTGGCCGCAATCGCCTTCACGGTTGCATCGCCCTGGTATCATAGAAGCTGGCGCGCCTCTGGCAATCCAGTGTTTCCCGAATTTTACAGCATCTTTGGTGCAAAACCGCCGCAACGCTGGGATGCCATCACAGAGCGGGAGTTAGGTGAATTTAAGGCGCGTTTTGGCAGGCCGCGCACATTCTCTAATCTAGTCGCCCTGCCCTGGGATATGACCATCCACGCATCACGCTATGGCGGTGATTTAGGACCTCTTTATTTGATGTTCCTACCGGGATTGCTGTTGCGCCGCAACCGCGCGCTCTTCACACCCTGGCTGATCGGGTTCGTTTTGTTATTCCTACTGTTCTGGGCTTCGCCATTGAGTAGCTTTCAAATACGCTTTCTTATACCCATCACCCCTGTATTATCCATGCTGGCAGCCGAGGGCGCGGCGCGGGTGCAGCAAACAGCGAGGGTATTGACTGGCGAAATCGGCAAACGCCTCTTGACCGTTGCTTTACTCGTATTCTGTTTGCTCAATCTCCCCCCATTCACTTCATTGCACGAATACGACCGGCAGGGATCCAATGGTTGGCTGACACACGTGATTCATACTGTCCCAATAGGGGTGGTTCTTGGCAAGGAAAGCGAGGCAGCTTATTTAGCGCGGACTGTTCCCTCTTATGAGGCCTGGCAGTACATTGACACTCAACTTCCTCTAGATTGTCGATTATTGACTTTTCGTGGAGGCGATCATTTCTACAGCCATCGTCAACGTATTCCAGCCGACGCAACCATTGCCCGCTCAGCAGTGTGGATTCCTCAGCGGAATCAGGAAGCGCAGTTGCTCAAACAATTAGGCTTGCTTGGGATCACTCACATTTTGTTCGATAAAAAGGGCATGGCGGAGTTGGTCGAAAATAACTTGGCAATCGTCCAGCCTGAAGTGATTTTCAAATGGTATGCGAAGGAATATGAGGATGAGAACTTCTTGCTCTACCGCCTGGTTCAACCCTGAGACGATTGCAGGCGATGAGAAATAATTTTGCTAAGCGGTATTTTGGAGAATAGCTCTATGTTGCACACGCTTATCCAAAAGGATGACCATCGGCTCATTTATCTTTTCGACCTGTTACGTGAGTTGGTTGCGCGTGATTTGAAGTTGCGCTACCGAAAATCTGCTCTGGGCATCCTCTGGACTTTATTAAATCCGTTGTCCCAGTTGGTCGTGCTAAATCTGGTATTTCGCCTGATTCTGCCTTTGAACATCCCCAATTACACGTTGTTCCTCTTCACCGGTTTACTTGCCTGGCACTGGTTTCAGTCATCCCTATATGCTGGGTCAGGTTCCATCGTGGATAACCGCGAGCTGATCCACCGCCCCGGATTCCCGGTAGTGGTGCTCCCTGTTGTGTCGGTTCTCTCGAATTTTATCCATTATCTGATCGCGTTGCCGATCTTGATTTTGTTCATGCTCCTGGCAAAAATTCAAATCAGCAGCGCTTTTCTCTTCCTGCCAATTGTTTTTGCCATTCAATTTGTCTTAAGCCTCGGCCTGATTTATCTTCTAGCTGCGTTCCAGGTCATGTTTCGCGATACCCAATATCTGCTGGGGGTATTCCTGTTTCTGGGTTTTTACCTCACGCCGGTCTTCTACGATTCGAGCGCTATCCCCGCCCGAATGCAGTTCTTATATCGCTTCAACCCAATGGTCACGCTCATCGACTCATATCGGGCAATCATGATCAATGCCCAATCGCCAGAATGGCTGCATCTGATGATCGTTGGGTTGGCAGCGATCGGATTGCTGCGATTCACCTTTTATATCTTTCAGCGCGCAAGTTATCGCTTCGTCGAGGAGTTATAGATGAGCGAAGACGCAATCCTCGTAGAGGGATTGTCCAAAAAATTCTATCGCTACCACAGTGGGCGTCCGTGGACTTTTCAAGAGATGTTCTTGCGCGGCGCAGACTGGCGCCGCAAGCGACATGAGTTTTGGGCTTTACAAAACATCAGCTTCCGCCTGGCGCCCGGCAGGACGGCAGGTGTCATTGGAAGAAACGGGGCTGGAAAATCAACGTTGCTGCGCCTGGTGGGCGGAGTAGGAAAAGCCGACCGCGGCCGGATCGAGACGCGCGGGCGAATCGGCGCGCTGATTGACCTGGGCGCGGGTTTCCACCCCGATCTCAGCGGACGCGAAAACGTCTTTATCAACGGTGTGATTTCCGGTCTAACCCGCAAAGAGGTCGCCAAGAATTTCGACTCGATCGTCGCTTTTGCCGAGCTGGAAGAATTCATTGATAGCCCATTACGCATCTACAGCACGGGAATGCAAATGCGCCTGGCGTTCGCAATTGCGGCACATATTCAACCCGCAATCTTGCTGATTGATGAAATTCTGGCAGTTGGAGATTACGCCTTCCAAAATAAATGCCTGGAGCGGATTACTCAGTTCAAAGCACAGGGGTGTACAATTTTGCTCGTCTCTCATAATACCGACTTGGTCAGGCGTTTCTGCGACGAAGTGCTCTGGTTGGAAGCGGGCGCATTGAAAGCTTATGGAGAAGCAGAGCAAGTTGTGGGGCAATATCTGGCCGAAATGGGCGCCAGGACGCGCCATCTCACTCCTGAGACATCCAGCGTTCAGACTGCGTCTACAGGTGCCGAATTAAAGTTGAACGAGAATCGTTTTGGCTCTCTTGAAATAGAGATTGAAGCAGTAAATCTTTATAATATGACAGGCGAGGCTATCCAGGAGTTGGAAAGTGGGAAAGGGCTTCGAATTGAGATTGTATATAACGCCCCGCAGCCGATCGCTGCGCCGATTTTCGGGGTGACCATTACCCGCTCTGATGGGTTGGTCTGTTGGGAGAGCAGCACACAATCAGCTCTTCTTCCCGTCAGTCAGCTGCATGGCAAGGGGAAGGTGATCCTTCACCTGGATCGTCTGGATCTGATCGAAGGACAATACTTCGTGGATGTAGGCATCTACCAACATGAATGGGAATACGCTTATGATTATCACTGGCATGTATATCTGTTGAGCATCCATTCGGCTCAGGGTCAGAAGGGGATTCTCTCTCCCCCGCACCACTGGGAATTTATGGTTGCGGAAAATTTGTAACGGAAGCGTTCAGAAGTTCACCCCCCAACAGGAAGAGGATGGGTGAGAAAGATAGTTTCCGAACATTCTTGTAACGAATAAAACCTCTTGCGAGCTACCTATCCATTTTGTAATCATCTAGCCGCTGTCGCGCCCACTATTTCAACGTATAATCGTATTTAGTAAAAAATGCTCCCAGAGCCATCCAGGTAGATTATGCTCAGGATCAAATCCGAATTTGCTCTCCGCATCGCCCGGACGTATCTCATCTGTTCGGCGCTTTACATCCTGATTTCGGATTGGCTGCTGGGACAATTGGTAAAAAATCCTGCTATCTTGCCGTTTTGGTCAGCGCTCAAAGGACTGGGGTACATTGTCATTATTACGATAGTCCTGTATATCATTATTCAAAAAGAAGAAAGACAACTACGCGAATCCGAATGGAAAAGCCAACAATCCGCCGAAGCGGAGAAACGATCAAATCGGGCGTTGCGGATGCTAAGCGAGTGCAACCAGGCCATTGTCCACGCGATGAATGAAAATGACCTGCTTCAGACCGTTTGCCGGGTTTTAGTCAATCGAGGCGATTACCGCATGGCCTGGGTTGGATACGCAGAGAATGACAGCAAACGCTCGGTCAGGCCGGTTGCTTCAGCAGGCTATCCAGGGGATTATTTACAGGAACTGGATATTCAATGGGCAGACACAGAACGAGGCCGCGGCCCCACTGGCGAAGCCATACGCTCCGGAAAGCCGGTCGTTATTCGCAACACCAAAGAAGACGAGAGGCTGGCGCCCTGGCGTGAATATATTCAACAGCACGGTTACGCGTCCCTACTTGCGTTGCCTCTGCGCAAAGGCGAACGGGTTTTTGGAGCATTGACGATCAGCTCTTACGAGCTAGACGCTTTCGATGATCAAGAGGTCCATCTGCTCGCCAATCTGGCCGAGGATCTGGCATTTGGCATTCAATCGTTGCGCGCCGTCGAGGAGCAGCACCAGGCGGAGCGCGCGCTCATTGAAAGCGAAGAACGTTTCCGCTCGGCGTTCGAATTCGCCCCAGTTGGAATGTTGATAACCAGCACCAAGGGCCGTTTTTTGCGCGCTAATCGTGAGATTTGTCAGATGCTCGGTTACACACCGGAAGAAATCACGGCGCGCAGCTTTCGCGATATTACTCACCCCGACGATCTGGGCATCAGCGAAGAAGCATTTCAGGATATCCTGGCAGGAAAAATTCAATCCTTCGATCAGGAAAAACGCTATATTCGCAAAGACGGTCAGTCCATTTGGGTGCAGGTACGCAGCACATTGTTGCGCCAGCCAGATCATACACCGTTATATCTCATCACACACGTTCAAAACATCCACGCGCGAAAGCTGGCAGAGAGCAAATTGAAAGCCAGCGAAGCGAATTATCGCGCCCTTTTCGACCAGGCGGTGGATTGCATTTTGATTGCAGACGCACAAGGCAAACTATTAGACGCCAATCATGCCGCCTGCCAGTTGTTGGACTATTCTTTAGAAGAGATATTTCAACTGCACCTAGATCGCCTGATTGTGGTGGAGGGACAGCAAAATATCGAGAAGATTATTCAGGATTTATCGGCTGGTAAAACTCTGATCCATCGTTACCGCCTGAAAGGTAAAAGAGATCAGGATCTCCCAGCAGAAGTCAGCTTCAAGATGCTGCCCGACGGTCGTATTCAAGCTATTGCCCGCGACCTGCGGCAGCGAGAACGAGCCGAGCGCGAATTGCGCGAGCAAAAAGAAATGCTGCAAGAGATCCTGGAAAATCTGCCGGTTGCCATTGCCATATTCAATCCCGATGGCCAATTGACCTGGATAAACAGTAGTCTGGAGCGCATTTTGGGCTACACCTTTGAAGACGCCGTTCAACCAGATTTCTTTGTCAAATGTTATCCAGACCCGGTCTATCGAGCGGAAGTTAGCCGTTTTATCCAAAGGGCAGAAGGCGTTTGGGGAAACTTCAACGTTCGTCGCAAAGACGGAGTTTTGCGTCACATGTTGTGGGCAAATATGCGTCTGGTGGACAGACGTATCGTTGGGATCGGCATGGATATTACCGAATCCATCCGCTTGCAAGACGCGTTGCGCCAGTCGGTGGACACAGTGCGTTCGCTCACAAGCCGCCTGGCTGAGATCGAAGAGTCCGAACGCAAGCGCCTTTCGCGCGAGCTTCACGATCAGGTCGGCCAGGAACTTACGGCGCTTTTGATCTCGCTCAACTTGATCCGCAATATGCTTCAAGAACAAAAGCTCTCGCCTGCGCTGGCAAAGCTAAACAACGCCATCCATCTCGTCCAACAAACGCATGATCACATCCGCCAGATCATGGCAGACCTGACGCCGCCCATGCTCGACGAATTTGGCTTGCTGGTAACATTGAAGTGGTTTGCCGAACAATTTTCCACGCAAACGGGAATCCAAACCCAAGTGATCGGAGATGAAATTAAACCTCCGTTGCCGGCCCCCGTCGCTATTTCATTATTTCGCATCGTTCAGGAAGCGCTTGCCAACATCGCCAAACATGCCCAGGCTTCGCAAGCCAGCATAGAGTTACACGATATGGGGCAATATCTCCACCTGGTCATCTCAGATGATGGGTTGGGTTTTGAACCGGAAAGGGTCAATTCGCCGGATTCGCTATCCGGTTGGGGGTTGAGCATCATGCGCGAACGCGCTCTTTCCATCGGCGGCTCTCTGGTGATTCAATCCGAACCCGGCTTGGGGACCCAAATTATCGTGGAGACGCCTAAATGAGCAACGCGCAGCAGAGGTTGCTGGATGAGCTTCCAGCTTTGATCTGGCGTTCAACGGCCGACGGCGAATGCGATTACGTCAACCAGGCATGGGTTAGTTTCACCGGTCGTCCTCTCCAGGCTCATTTGGGAGTGGGTTGGGTAGACGGCGTGCATCCTGCCGACCGCGAACAATGCCTGCAATCCTTTCAGGCGGCTGCGAAAAATAACCTCGATTTAGAGATTGAATTTCGCCTCCGCCGCAGCGACGGCGAATATCGCTGGATGAACGGATTTGGCAGCCCCTTTCGCGATCTCAGCCAGAATCTCACCGGTTATATTATTCTCTGTCATGATCTCACCGAGCAAAAAATAGCCAGTGAAAATCTGCGCCTCCTGACGAAGCGGTTGATCACCATGCAAGAGAGCGAACGATTGAAGATCTCGCACGAGCTGCATGATGAAATCGGTCAAGCACTCACCGGCTTGATGATTAATCTGGTAATGTTGCGCTCAGATCTGGGCGCTGAAAACAGCATATCCAAGCAACGTCTGGAGTCTGCCATCGAACTGGTGCAAGAAACCATTGACGCCATCCGCAACCTGGCTGGCGACTTGCGCCCTCCCGCTTTGGATACCCTGGGGCTGAACCTGGCGTTGGCAGGGCTATGTCAGGAGGCTGCCAAGCGGTATCAATTGTCTATCCAATACTCAGGAACAGAAACGCCTACACTGAGCAACGACATCTGTATTACGCTATACCGCTTTCTACAAGAGGGTCTGTCTCATGCATTCCATCACGCCGACGCCAGCCAGATCGAGGTGCAGCTTGAACAAGACAAGCGCACAGTGCAATTAAAAATCGCCGATAATGGAAAAGGGACGGATTATTCAGCGGATATTCTGCATGGATCCGCTTTTGCGCAGGGGAAAGCTGAGTCGCATCTTGGGCTGCTGGGAATGAAGGAACGATTCGAGCTTTTGGGAGGACGTCTCGAAGTGCGCTCTCAATTGGGCAAAGGAACGGTGCTCATCGGCGAGTTGCCGATTTCTACAGGCCGAGCAAAATATTAAGACGGGGAGAAAACAAACATGATACGTGTGATCGTTGCAGATGATCACCATTTGGTGCGGCAAGGAATTCGCTCCTTGCTCGAGCAAGCCAGCGATATCGAAGTTATCGGCGAGGCCGGTGATGGATTAGAAGCGATCGAACTAGCGCAACGCCTAAAGCCGGATGTGATCGTCATGGATATTGTCATGCCGTATCTAAACGGCACACAAGCCGCTGAACGTTTGAGGCAATTGCCCCATCCGCCCCGCGTGATCTTGCTTTCAATGTACTCCGATCCAACGCTCGTCCAGCAGGCGTTGAAATCCGGCGTGCGCGGTTACTTGCTGAAACGTTGTGTGGTGGAAGAGCTGTTATTGGCAGTGCGCGCCGCGGCGCGCGGGGAAATCTATCTTAGCCCGACCATTTCGACAATGCTGGTGAATGGCGATGCGGGGGTGACAAACCAGCCATCAGGCAGCCCATCCTTGCAACGGCTGACGCCGCGCGAAGTTGAGGTGTTGAAACTCATCGCCGATGGCAAAACCAGCGCTCGTATTGGGCAATTATTGGGCATCAGCGAGAAAACGGTAGAAAAACATCGCTCCAGCTTGATGGAAAAGCTGGATATTCACGACATCGCCGGGCTGGTGCGCTTTGCCATCAAAAACCAGTTAGTTGAACTGGACGACGGCTATTGATCTTCAAATAATTCGATAATGATCGTCCCGCAGGTTCCCCCATTGAGAACTTGCGGGACTTTTTGCGTTGGCGAGATAAACCAATTGCGATGAATAACCACAAAGCCGATTAGCGGCTCAGATATGGGGACTTTCCCCCATCCATGATAGGGAAATTTCTAATGTGCATAAGCATACAATATTGCTATAATTTATACAACGCAATAAATATGGCAAATTATTGGCTTTTGCATCTTCGGAAACCCTATGATGGTCAAAGTCCTTTTTCGTCGTAATTCTCTTTGTGTTGCTTTGTGCCTCAGTCTCTTACTCTGGGCGAATACACCTTCGACCTCGGCAAGGGCCGATTCGCGCCTCAACATCGGCAGCGGTCGCCTGCTGAGTGTATCTGCAGCCCACTCCTCAGCAACTTCTACTTCCTCCTCAGACACCAAATCGCTTCACATCGAGGAAAGTGAAGAGGGGTTGATCTTGGAACTGCATACGCCAGACTATACCCTGGTGGAAAGGCAGTTGCCGGACGGTTCCTGTCAGGAGATAAACGTTGAGGGGTTTGCGCCGCAAGCTACGCCTGGCTTGCCCAACCTTCCCGCCCGCAGCGCGTTGATCGGCATTCCCCCAGATGCTCAACCCAGGCTGACCATCCTAATAGCTGAGGCATCGGAGTTACCTGAGAAAATCAACCTTTGCCCGGTTCCACAATTACTCATCGAGCAAGATGAGAACGGCGAAATACGATATGCAGGTGAAAAAATAATCCCGGATCCTGCCATATACGCCGCTAATGAATTCTCTCCCACCTCCCCGGCCGAGTTGGTCGTTCTGGGTTTTCTGCGCAGCCAGAGAGTGGCGCAAATTCGCATTCAGCCTTTCCAGTACAATCCTGTAGAAGGTCGTTTACGCGTCTATTCTCGCATTCGCCTCCAGGTTGATTATGGGCTGAGCAAAACATTTTCAACGTTTGCTCCGATCCAGAAAGACGAAGGCGCGTTTGAGCCTTTCCTCGAGTCCAGCCTGATCAATTATTCCGTCGCTGCCCGTTGGCGCACCCGCCCCAATCCCCATCGCGAACCACAAACGGCGAAGGACGCCCTCAGCGGACAAGAATGGGTGAAGATAACTACTGACCAAGAAGGCATGGTTCGCATCACCCAAGCTGACCTGCTTGCTGCCGGTGTCAACTTGAGCGACCTGGATCCACGCACCCTGCAACTTTTCTCGCGCGGAGAGGAGCTTGCCATCTGGGTGAGCGGCGAAAGCGACGGCGTCTTCGACGCCAGCGACCAGCTCATCTTCTTCGCCTCGCCCATTAGCACACGCTACACTGCTACCAATGTCTACTGGTTGACCTGGGGGCAGATGCAGGGGCTGCGTATGGCAACTCTCGAAGGAACCCCGTTGGCAGGGATCTCAATCGAGTCTTATTTAGCCGCCCGGCGCGTTGAACAGAATTTGCTCTATTACTCCAACCGCCCCAACGCAGATGGAGATGTCTGGTATTGGAAGCTGATCAACGCTGCCTCTGCTCCCGCATATGTTGACTTAAGCTTGAACTTGAGCCAGCTAGAATCCACCGCGCCAATTTCGGCGACGCTGCGTGGCGAGCTACGCGGCAACGGCGCTACTCCGCAACACCACACCCGCATTTACGTCAATGGACGCTTGGTTCATGATGCGACCTGGCCCTCTTTTGGCGAGCTTGACTTCGATGTCTCTTTCCCCATGAGCTGGCTTCAGGAAGGCGCAAACACCGTCCGTGTGGAATGCCCCAGAGATAATGGCATCACCCAAGAATGGGTGTTGGTGAACTGGTTGGAGATTAATTATCAGCGGCGTCTGGTCGCCGAACAGGATCAGTTGTTTTTCAATAGCCAAAGCGGAGGCAACCAGCGTTATCTCGTGCGCGGTTTTTCCTCTTCCGCAGTAGATCTCTTCGATATTACCAACCCCAACAACCCGCGCCGCATCCTCGGGGTTCAAAGCTCGCCCGATGGCAATGCATTTGCCATCGAATTTACCCAACCCTCGCCTACCTCTCTGCGGTATCAGGCTCTGACTCAGGAACAATACCTGCGCCCAACCAGCGTAGCACGCTACACCTTTGCCAACCTCCGATCCCCAGAGAATGGCGCTGACTATATCATCATCACCCATCAAGATTTCGTCGCAGCCATTCAACCGCTCGCTGATTGGTATCAAGGGCAAGGAATGCGCGTGCGCGTTGTGAATGTTCAGGATATATTCAACGAATTCAGCAACGGGATTTTCGACCCACAAGCAATTCATGACTTCCTTGCCTACACCTATGAATACTGGCGACAGCCTGCGCCATTATATGTCTTGCTGGTGGGCGATGGGAATTATGACCCGCGCAACTATAAAGGCTTTGGCGAGCCGAATTTCATCCCTCCCTACCTGACTCAGTATGACTATTTCTTGGGAGAATCTGCTGCCGACAATCGCTATGTAACGGTTCACGGCGATGATTTGCTGCCGGATATGCTCATCGGGCGTTTACCGGTTAAAACGGCGGCAGAAACTGCGGCCGTAGTAGCAAAAATTTTGGCTTACAGCCAGAATCCATCCCCAGAGGACTGGAACAGCCAGATCTTATTCGTCGCCGACAACGCCGATAGCGGCGGAAACTTCCCATATTATTCTGACCTCTTGGTTAACAACTATTTGCCAACAGGTTATAGCGCAGAAAAGATTTATTATCAGGTTACCCATACCTCAGTTAGCGAGGCGCAAAACGCCATACGCCAAAGCATCAATCAGGGCAAATTGATTGTCAATTTTGTCGGCCATGGAGGCGTTCAACAGTGGGCGTCGGAAAACTTGCTCAATAACGCCGCTGTAGCGTCGCTCAGCAACAGTGGTAAGTTGCCGCTATTTGCAAACCTGACCTGCCTGACCGGTTTCTTCCACAACCCCAGCCCTCCTGGGCAGGACTATTCATCTCTGGCGGAAACCTTGCTAAAAGCCGCCGATCGCGGCGCAATCGCAGTATGGGCTTCAACCGGCATGGGATTTGCCAGTGGACAGGATTACCTCAATCGCGGTTTATTCGATGCAATCTTCTTCAAAGGCGAGGAACGCCTGGGCGCAGCGATCCTGCAAGCAAAACTATTCCTGTATAGCAACACTACTGGGCACCAGGATCTACTGGATGCATTTCACCTTTTCGGCGATCCGGCGATGGCGCTCCACGTTCAACCAGCCGACCTGACCGTGCAACTTGCGGCGCAGCCCACCTCTGTCGTTGCGCCGGGCGACCTCATCACATATACACTGAGCTACACCAATCAGGGCAATGTGATGGCGGCAAATGTATCTCTGGAATATTCGCCCCCTTCCCAGGTAACGATCACCCAAATCGTTGCCTCGCCGGAGGTGCCAGCCGTTCAAACCAATGACCGAATCACTTGGACTATAGGAAATCTGGATCCTGGAGAAGGAGGGGTGATCACTGTGCGCGGAACAATCAATTCTGGCGCCGTCGGACAAATCAACAGCCAGGCGGTAATCTCCTCCACCACCCCCGACGCAGACCTTAGCAGCAATTCGACCGAGGTAGTTCAACTCTGGGTAGCCAATCCTTCGGCTGTGCTCTTGTCCTCGCCTGTTGCTCGACCTTACTTGTTGGCTGTGGAAATTAACTGGCAAACAAGTAATGAGCTTGGCGTACAGGGCTTTAATATCTATCGCTCGCTCTCACCAGACGGCGCCAAAACGCTGCTTAATCCCCAACCCATTCCAAGTCTATTAGGCTCGCAGATGGGGGGCGTAAGTTACAGCTATCTGGATAATACCGCAACCCCTGGCGTCCTCTATTATTATTGGGTCGAGGTTCTGAGCGATTTTGGCGCAGCTCAGTTTGGGGCATCCCCTGTGAGGGTCAATTCTTCAACTTTCATTCCGCTGATCTTGCGGTCATCTCCATAAAACCCCTGATCAGCGCGATGGAATTATGGCAGATATGAGGTGTCAATATCAGAAAGGACAATGCAAATGATGGTGCAAAAATATTCCACAACGTCCGGGCTTATATCCGTGCTAATCGTGGACGATAGCCCGTTGTTCCAACGCTTGATCAAAGAATTGCTAGAGAGGCATCCCGACCTCTACGTTGCAGATGCTGCAATAAGCGGCGAGCAAGCGTTCAGCAAAGCCAGAGCGATCCAACCGAGGGTTATTCTGCTGGATCTGGATATGCAGATCTTCACTAATCCACACGCGATTGCTCATCTTCGGGCAAAATCCCCCGCCTCACTCATCGTGGCTATGACGATGCTGGATCGCTTTGATCCACTGCAAATACAAAACAAATTCGGGGTAGACGCCGTCCTCTCTAAAGCCAATCTTACCGTTGAGTTAGCAGCGGCAATCCTGGAAAAAGCTACTTGTGCTGTGAAATCAGGCGAAGCCCAACAACAACGATTGGCGCCTCAATATTTAGCGCCCTGAGGTGTGGCACCCATATAAACACCCTTAATACGTAAACTGCAGAAAGAGTTGTAAAATAAATGTATCTACTCAGCCAACCCACCGCAGGTTATCAATCGGCCTATTCCGGCGAAAATAAGAGGCAGACTTTTAATCTCATGCCCAAATAACCTGCGGAAGAATGAGCAGTATGGCATTGGTTTTGCCCCTGGAGACTTTACTGATGGATGAGCTATTTACAATTGTTGAACGAGCTAAAAAAGAGTGGGAATCGGCGGTTGATTCGATCTCAGAAGGCGTCGCCCTGTACGAACCGGCCAGCTTCTCTGTGCGACGCGCTAACTGGACGCTGGCGCGATGGCTGAATACCACGCCCCATAAGATGGTAGGTGCTGATATACACAGTTTGATATGCGGCTGCGATCGTTCGGATTGCGAATTATTGCCCTTTTTACGCGCCGCATCTTCCACAAGTCTGGAAATTGAACGTCAACAGGCCCCTCAAAAATGGCTCTTGACCGTCTATCCGATTTCAAATCCTGCGCAGCCTTCGCCAAACACAGTCATCGTATTGCGCGATGTGACCCAGGAACGGCTGATGCAACAACGGGTGATTGACGCAGAAAAACGAGCAGCCATGATGCGCACCGCGGCCGAGCTGGCGCACCAAATCATGCCATACATCGGTTATATCCAGCAA
>DYGV01000008.1:0-17538 GCA_020724505.1 Anaerolinea thermophila | reverse complement strand
GGTTCGCAACGCCTTAATGGATTATCGAATTGCATTGCGCGCCGCGGAAAAGGCATCGCCGCAAGGGAAACCGCCGGATTGGGAAAATATCGAAGCGCGCCATCGCGTGGAATTCATGCTTGCAGATATCGAACAGGCGCTGAAGCAAGGCATGTATGACCTGATGCGCATCTATAAATCGGTGGATGACATCGGTGGTTTACAAGGCCCCGCGGCGAAGATGCAATATAATGATCTGAATCTGATCCTGGAAAATGCGATCAACTTTGTGTGGAGCGATCTTCGCAATAAGGTCATCATCGAGAGGCGGTATCAAAAAGATCTCCCCCTGGTGCGTTGTAACCAAATTCGCCTCCAAACCGCCCTGATGAGCCTGATGATTTATTGCGCTCAGCACATTCACCTGGACGGAAAGATCATTCTGACCACAAAAAGGCTCGACGGGCAGGCAGAAATCGCGATCGAAGCCCGCAACCACGCTGCCGCAGACGCAATCACAGCAGAAGTCGCCGACGAACCCGACGCCAAAGCCGGGTTGGTGAGGAGTATCATCGAAGAACACGAAGGTGAATTAACGATTGGGATGCAACCGGACGGCGCAGTATCTGCTCAGGTGCGGTTACCCATTGACGGCCCGGTTTCGCCTCCAGCCCCATAAACCGCCCATGTTGAGCATCATCGCAGGTGATATATTAACCAGTCTGACTAACGGAGGGTGGCCAAGAAATCCTCGATCGGCAGCGCCGGCAAGGTGGTGATCTTCAAAATGCCGCGTAATGTCAGTTCTGTGGACACCCGCACGATGGATTTATTATCCGGGGCTTCTACAATATTCACAATATCATACTGTCCCAGGACAGCATATTGAGCAATCACTTTGATCCCCGTCTTCTCCAGATTTTCCTTCACATCCGTTAACCACTCCGGGTGGAGGCGCAATTTATCAGCGCCTTCATCGGTCAACGTTCCGAGCAAAATATAGGTGGCCATAGATGCTCCTTCCACTATACTCCACGCCCACCCATCGCAGACGTAGAGCGCCCACTCTCCCAAACATCGCTAGGCGGTTTACAACTCCTGGTTTAAAATCATTATAGTCCACCCTTGAGCTCAATTCAATGAAATCCCTGTTTCTGCTCGACCCAGAGATCATATACCTCAATCATGGTTCTTTCGGGGCTTGCCCCCGACCGGTCTTCGAAGAATATCAGGCCTGGCAGCTTCGTCTGGAGCAGCAGCCAGTCCTATTTCTTGGCCGCCAATATCCGGCGCTCGAATGCCAGGCGCGCCAGGTGTTGGGCGAATACCTTCACGCCGACCCAGACGACCTGGCATTTGTACCGAACGCCACCCACGGAGTGAACATCGTTGCTCGCTCGCTAGCCCTACAACCGGGCGACGAAATCCTCGCCACCGATCACGAATATGGCGCTTGTGATTACACCTGGGAATTTATTGCTGCCAAAACCGGCGCGCGGTATATTCGTGCGTCCATCCCATTGCCATTACCTGGCGATGAAGAGATTGTTGAGCTTTTGTGGCAAAGGGTGACGCCGCATACCAGGCTGATCTTTATCAGTCATATCACCTCGCCCACAGCCGTGCGCCTCCCGGTGGAATGGATCTGTCAACGGGCGCGCCAGGCAGGAATTCGAACGCTGATTGACGGTGCACATGCCCCGGGTCAAATTGATCTCAATCTACCGCAAATCGGCGCGGATTTCTACACCGGCAATTGTCACAAATGGCTGCTTGCCCCCAAAGGTTCAGCCTTCCTCTTTGCTCATAAAGAGGTCCAGCCCTTGATTGAACCACTGGTTGTGAGTTGGGGTTACCGCCCGAGTAAAAACTCGCCTCACAGATCACAGTTTATTGATTACCTGAGTTGGAGCGGAACAACGGATCCTGCTGCGTTCCTGGCGGTTCCTGCGGCGATCGGGTTTCAACGCCAACATCACTGGGATGAAGCGCGCGCCAAATGCCGCCGACTGGCGCTTCAAACTCGCCAGCGTCTCCTCGAATGGCTCAAAACGCCAGCCATTTGTGACGAGCAACGGATTCACCAAATGTTCTCGGTGTTGTTACCTCCGCAGGTGAATGCCGATCAGCTCAAATCTAGCCTGTATGATGAATACCGGATTGAAGCGCCCGTTATCGAATGGAACGAGCATAAAATACTGCGCATTTCGATTCAAGTGTACAACAGCCCGGCGGATGCGGACGCGTTACTGCAGGCGCTTAAAGAATTGATAGGGGGCGGTTATTAAGCGTTTTCAGGATTGGACAATTCTGCTTCGACCATAATGCGCACCAGTTCTTCAAACGAAGTTGTCGCTTCCCATCCCAAGACTTCCTTAGCCTTGCGCGGATCGCCCACCAGCAAATCCACGTCCGCCGGACGCACGAAGCGCGCGTCCTGTACGACATAATCGCGGTAATCCAAACCCACCACCTGAAAAGCCAGCTCAGCAAAGCGCCGCACCGTGTGTGTGCGCCCCGTGGCAATCACATAATCTTGCGGGGTATCCTGCTGCAAGCTCAACCACATCGCCCGCACATAGTCTGGGGCATAGCCCCAATCGCGTTGAGCATCCAGATTCCCCAGATGCAGATCCTTGTCTAACCCCAGCTTGATGCGTGCTGCTGCACGGGCGATCTTGCGGGTTACGAATTCATGCCCCCGTCGCGGGCTTTCGTGGTTGAAACAGATGCCCGAAACGGTGAACATGTTATAACTCTCGCGGTAATTAACCGTAATCCAATGTCCATAAACTTTCGCTACTCCGTAGGGACTGCGCGGATAGAAAGGCGTTTCCTCGTTTTGCGGCACCTCACGCGCCTTTCCAAACATCTCGCTCGTACTTGCCTGATAGAAACGAATCTCCGGATCCACCAAGCGGATGGCATCTAGCAATCGGGTAACGCCCAACGCCGTTACCTCGCCAGTAAAAATCGCTTGCGTCCAGGAGGTTTGCACAAAAGATTGCGCCGCCAGATTATAGACCTCATGAGGGCGATACGTTTCTATGATGTCAATCAAAGAGGCATGATCCAGCAAATCACCCGAAGCCAGGATCAACCGATCCTGAATATGTTTGATGCGCTCAAAATTTATGGTGCTTGAACGGCGCACCATACCAATTACTTCATAGCCCTTTTCCAGCAGGAATTCAGCCAGATATGAACCATCCTGACCGGTGACACCGGTAATCAACGCACGTTTTTTAGTCATCGTATTCCTCTCACAGAAAGTTGGTTTCATCATATCGGTAAACCATAGAATTGTATGCTAAGTAAATTAGCAGGATTCCGTGGCGGAGTTTTGCGGTATAGTTGAGGGGAAATGGCTCCCAAGCGTTCTATTCCACCGGAGACGATCGGCAAGCGGATTGCGCGTCTGCGTAATCAATGCGGCTGGTCGCAACAAAGCCTGGCCTCTCGCTTAGCAATTTCGCGGGTGGCTATTTCACATATCGAAATGGATCTGATAATTCCCAGCGAACGCACTATTTCTTTGCTGGCCGGCATCTTCAAAATCAGCCCACACGAATTGGTGGAAGGCACCACTTACCCGGCAGCCAAAGCGGAGAGACTCCCCAGCGTTGTTTGCAGCTACACACGCTTCGAATTGGAGATGATGTTGCTCGAAAATGACCTGACCTGGCTTCAACGATTTTTAACCAGCCCTGATTTTCATCGCTACGCCAAAGAAACCATGCAACGATGGCAGCCGCGCCTCTCTGGCTGGCTCGATCAGGATTTAACAAACGAAGAACGTGCCCAGCTCCTGAGCGCCCAGGCGCGCATGGAAACCATTTGCACCCAACAAAAGGGCGCCCAATCATAGAGGCTACAAAGACCAGTGCGGGGTATTTACTGTAGCAGTCAGCGCGCTCGCCAGGTCATCGCCTTCACACACCTGACAGTATGGAATGTTCATCGCCCGCAATGAGGCGGCCACACGATCAGCGCTGAAATAACCGCCAAAGGAAGCATTATCTAAAAGCACCACCACCGGGCGCAAACCGCGCCGCACAACCAAATCCACCACGCGCACCACGGCATCGGAGGTGCTGGGCGTGATGAGCACCGTGGTGCTGCCGCGCGGCAAATGGCGCGCTTGCGCTTCCACAACGCTTTGCAGCGGCAGATCGCTCACCGCCTGAACAAGCGCCAATGCTTCCAGGATTTTCCCCAATTGACGCCCGCCGCGATCAGACGGCAGAACGCGCAGTGATTGGTCAGCATAAGCCAGACCTACCGCTCGACCACGTTGGAGATAATACCTTGCCAACGAGGCGGCCACTGTAACGGCGTATTCCAAAGTAGACGGTGGCAGGTCAAATTTCACCCTCCGTCGCCAGAAATCGCGCGGGTCGAATTCAGGTCGTTGATACGGCTTGGATGCCTGCACAGATCTGGAGGCGTCCACAAAGATCCAAACATCCGCCAGAGGGTCCAGCTCAAACTCTTTGACCATTAAACGATCCCGTCGCGCTGTGCTAACCCAATGAATGCGATTGATCGGATCACCGGTTTCGTATTCCCGTACACCAGCTGCGTTCGAGGTAATTTGTGGAGTGCGGCGGCGCAATGCCTCGCCGCCGGGCAGCAATCCAGGCGGATTGGGGAAACTGCGCACATCCACCATCATCGGATACACCAGCAGCGTTTCTTGGTTGGGAATAACCCGCGTCACCGGAAATAAGCCAAAAAGATCTCCAGAGGAAATCGTTGTTGGTCCCAAGGGATAAATGCCGCGCTCCACCAGACGGGTGCGCGCCAGGTAAGTGCGGCTTTCCCGGCCGCCAATAAGCGTCAAGACATGCGATCCATGCGAGCCGGGCAGCGGAGACTCATCCTTCACTTCGATCCACAAACGCGGCAAACGACTCGTGTTTTGCAATTCGTAATGCTCTTCGAACACTTGTCCCACTTGAGAGCGCAAATTGCGCGCTGTGCGACGCAACCGAATGCCCCGCAGCGCCAACCTTGACATCCCATAACTTACCAGAAGCAGTCCGCCCCATAAATAACTAAGACGGAAATACAAAGGCTGCCCGGTGAACGCCCCAGCCAACAGACTGACGCCCAGTAAAATCAACACTACGCGGGCGGAGTAAGTCAAATCAGTCCTCCGATCTGAGGATCATATCAGCTCGCCTCAGGCATTCCAGCGGTGGGGTCACCGCCGGGGACAGGCACGCTGTTTAAGATCTCTTCCACGACCTGCTCGGCGCTCAAATCGCGCAGCCGCGCTCCGGGGCCCAAAATCACGCGATGGGCAATGGTCGGGATTGCCAGCTCTTTAATATCATCCGGCAACACATACTCTCTGCCCGAAATCGCTGCTTTTGCCTGCGCGGCGCGGTAAAGCGCCAGGCTACCGCGTGGGCTGGATCCGAGATAGACTTCTGTATGTTGCCGCGTCTGGTGGTTTAAATCTACAATATAGCGTTTTAGAGCTGGCGAAACGTAAATCCCTTTGATGGCTTCTTGCGCCTGGATCATTTCTTCCACCGTGACCACTTGATCCAAATCCACAAAGGGGTGATGAAATTGCTGCCTTTCCAGAACGCGCACTTCGTCAATCATCGAAGGATAACCCAGGCGCAAGCGCATCAGAAAGCGATCCACTTGCGCTTCTGGCAGCGGGAATGTGCCTTCATATTCGATGGGGTTTTGCGTCGCCAAAACCATAAACGGGCGCGGCAACGGGCGAGTGACCCCATCCACAGTGATCTGGCGCTCCTCCATTGCCTCCAGAAGCGCGGCTTGCGTCTTGGGCGTGGCGCGATTAATCTCATCTGCCAGCACAATCTGCGCCATCACAGGCCCGGCGCGAAATTCAAATTCACGGCTAACCTGGTTGAAGATAGAGACGCCTGTCACATCGCTCGGCAGCATATCTGGGGTAAATTGAATGCGGCTGAACGTACAACCCAACGAGCGCGCCAGGCTACGCGCCAGCATCGTCTTGCCTACGCCGGGCACATCTTCGATCAGCAAATGTCCCTGACACAGGAGGCCGATTACCGCCAGCTCAACCGTGTTGCGTTTCCCAATAATTACCTTCTCGATATTTTCGATGATCCGTTCTGCAAAAACCTTGACCTCAGACATGCATCCTCCACGAATGAAACTCTCAACAATAACTCCATCGCTTCTGCAAAAACCATTCATGAAGCCCAAGAATGATACCACTTCTTTTACAATGGCGTGAGAAGACCCTATCAAAATACCGACTCACTTCACATTTGGTTCAATCATCCTCAAATTTATTTGCAGATAGATCTATCACGGAACAGAACATGTGTGTATCAGCGCGGCTTCCAACTGTATCTACGCGCCATGAACCAGATTACACCCATTACTGCCAGGCTCGCCAGACTGATCGCCAGACCCGCCCGAAACGAAATCGGTTGATAAATCATCACCAGCCGGTGCACACCGCCAGAGGTGGGAATTGCGCGAAACAAATAATTGGCGCGCAGAATTGGGACAAGCTCTCCATCTAAATACGCCCGCCAGCCTGGATACCACACCTCTGAGATGATGATCCAGCCCGAAGCCGGCGCTTCGAATGCTACCTCGAATCGATTGGGGTTCCCCCGCGTATTGACGCTATCCATCGCCAGCACATGAAATGTAGCCCCACGAGTCTCTGCGGAGGAACAAGAAATATCTCTTTCAGCCTCGCCTTCCAACACCGCCTCCCGATCCAAATCGACCTCGCCAGACAATATCAACCGCCGCGCCTCTGCTCCATCTGCAGCCCATTGCCCACAAGCAACCCAGCGTGCAAACGCCCCTCCCTCCACAGGGGAGAAATGCACCCCATAAGGCGTCAGGCGAGTGCGCGTCTCGATCACGCCGACGTTCATGAGGAGAATCAACTTATCCCTCACCGGAGACGACGCTTCTTCCAGCATTGCCAACCAATCCGCATAACGCCCCGGCGTCAATGGATCGAATTGATTGGTCATGGGAATATGATCCAGGAGATTCATATTGGGTAAATGTGTCGCCCGTATGTTGAGCCAACTTTCATTTAGATGAAAAGTCGAAAACTGTAAGAAACGGGTATATTTGAGCCAGTTCTCATGCTGCGCAGGGATATACAACCGCTTGCCCTGGGACATCTGCTGTACCAAGCCGGCAGTTGGCGATGGGTTGTAAAGGTCAAGGTTGCCGGCAGGGTTCAAACCATAACCCGCGATCAGCAGATCTATCGCAATCCAGGTCAACACTCCCGCCTGCCAAAGCCTTAACGGATAAGGGCGGTTAGATACCGCCGGGCGCATCTCCTTTCCCTTACTCCAGCCATTGCCCAATTCGTTGTTCAATCCGCTGCCCATGGACGGCGCAACCAGGCTAAGCAAACCCGCTCCCAACCACCAAAGCCCTAAGAGAGCCATTGCGCCGACAAAGGTAGGGCGTACATCGCCCAGCAATAGCCAACCCAGACCAGCTCCAAGCAATACAGCCGTTGCGCCGGCGACTCCCAGCCGCGTCCAGTACAAAGCGCGTCCCTCGGGGCGCCGCCAGCGGTCTGCGCCGACGGCAGCTAACAAAGCCAGAGCAAATTCTGCCCAAAGCATCCAGCGCGTCGGTGCCTGGAACATGGCAAAGGTAGGGATGTTGTGATAAAGCCAGGGATAGATGGCGGCGAATCTCCCCAAAGCAAAGATAGCAGAGATGACGCAGATCACGATAAGAAAAAGAATGAACCCCGGCTTAGCAATGATCCCCTCCGAGGGAGGGTGCGGCGGCGTTCGTTTTCTCCTCCAGAAAGCGTCCAGCACAGCCCTAACAGCCAGCAACAGCGGCAGCGCGCCGATATAAACCGCATCCTCCCAATAATTACCAAAGCCCCAATAATCCCCTGTCGCCGGGCTGCCAAACATCCCCGGAGACAAAAAGTTCAAGAAGTGCCACGGCCAGAAAGAATAATTCATGGCATAGTCGTATGCCACGGAAGAAGCGCGCTGCGATTGAGCCAAATATTCTGCCGTCGGGAGAAGTTGGACCGCGGCGAGGCCCACTCCCAAAATAATCGCCAGACCGGCGCTCACTCCGCCATACCCAACGCGCCGCGCCCATCCTTCTCTCCCGATCTGGAGCATCACCCAATAGAGGGTCCACAAAAGAGCCAGCACCAGGGTGTACCATGTCGTCTGCGCATGCCCAGAAAGAAGTTGCATGGCCACGCACAAGGTCAAGTGGAGAGATTGCGGCAAGATCGCCGTCTTCCAATGGAGGGGCTTTAGCTGATTGCACATCTCTAACAGAGAAGTCAGACTTAAGATCACCCAGGGCATCCAGGCCGCCGCAGCATTGATGCTCAGAAAACCGGCTCGCGCCACCAAATAACCGCACAAACCAAAGGACAAACCCGCAACCCCCTGCGCCAGCACGCCCAAGCCGATGCGCCGCGCCAGTAGCGCCATCCCCAAACCCGACCAAGCCAGGTGAAGCGCAACCAGCAAGGCCTGTCCCCACGCCATGAGGCGCACGCCGCCCAATACGTAGAGCGCAAAATATATCCACGTGGGCGGATACGCCAGGGCGGATTGATAATTTGCGAGCAACGGCGCGCCCATCCCTACATAAGGGTTCCAAAGAGGCAGATGACCAGAGAGCAACGTCTCCCAGGCAAACGACCACCAGGGGACAAATTGCAATAGAGGCGTACCCCAGAATAAGGCGCGGCCGGTCAGATACACTGGCGCAAGCAAGATCAAAGGTGGAAGCCAAATAAGATAATATGGAAAACTCAATAACCAGCGTAAATGCTTCATCGCTCACGCCCCCGCAAATTCAACCAGCCACTCACTAGAATGAAAAGCCACGCCATCGCGCACAGTGTCACACCCAGATAAAGGCTCAGCGGTCGAAAAGCAAATATAACCCGATGGTCGCCAGCAGATAACTGAACAGCGCGCAACAAACCATCCACGACTACAATTGGCTTCTCTACGCCATCAACCCACACGCGCCAACCCGGATAATAAACCTCGGACAACGTCAAAATCCCTGCTCCTTGCGCCTGCACTTCGATGCGTTCGGGTTTCCATTCGATGATCTGTGAATCCCGTTCATCGTTAGGAGAGGATCGCTCAGCCTGAATCCAGACGCGCGGCTGCCAGGCCAGGTTGTGATAGATGCGCGCCGAATCGAACCACCCAATAAATTCAAACTCCTGACCTGACAACTCAAAAGCAGATACAAGATAGGCAACATTCAGCTTACCCAGTCTCTCGGCATCAGGTAAATATCTTGTATTGTCTGAATCAGGGTCGGCGTTGGCAAACGGCGGCATCGTCACGCTATAGCCCGATTGCGGCACTCCTGTTGCCCTTTCCATGTAATCCACGTATGATTTTAGCTGCAAGGGGTCCACGCCATCCGCCAATTCTAACCCGTACAGAGCTGCGGTCTGCTGCGGCAGACTGTAAGAAGGCGAATAAACCCGAAACCGTCCGCTTTGACTAGCCAGATACTCCGCCGCCGATTTGCCTTCCGCCAATGTGACATTTGGCGGGCGATAAACAAATAATGAAAGATCTATCATCAACCAATCCGCCAGGCACACCACAGCAAGCCCAGCCAGCCAAACAGAAGTTATCAGGCGATGTTGCAGCCGCAGGTGGATCCAGATTACGCTGATCAGCATCACTGCGCTGCCCCAGATGAAATTTGCCGGCGCTAACCGACCAAGCAGCAGCACTCCTCCGGTAAACGCCAGGCTAAAAGCTGCCAGACCTGTCATAGCCAAGCCAACGCGGCGATGGGAGACGGGATCGAATGCACTTTTCGAGAGACGATCCACCGCATAAGCCGCTGAGATGATGATCGCCATTCCTACCAGGAACAGGCTACGAGATGGCACGCGCAGCAAATTGATACCTGGCAGCCTCGCCAGCCATGTGATCGGCGGCAGATATGAACCCAGCGCCCAAAAACACGCCAACAACGCCGTCATCATCCAATACCGCACTCGTTGGTTGCGACTCTCGCTCAGCCAAGCGACCACACATAAAACCAGCGCCGCCTGCCCGCCATAGAGCATATATTCATGAAAGCCGCCCCAATCGGGATAGAAGAACCCCAACAACCTTCCAGGAGGCAGAGAATGCGTCAGTACATCCTGAACACCCATCGTCGCCCGGCTAGACAAGCGAGTGAACTCCCATAGAGGCAAAGCAAGCGGCGCAGCAAGTAGAAAAGCCATGAAGATCTGGCGAATGAGGTGAAACCCGATGTGAAGCCATTCCCGCGGCTTTGTGGTAAAGAAGGATTCCGCTGCCCAAAGTAAACCGGCGTAGGCGCTCCAGCGCGGATCGGCGAGGAAGATCATTGCCAGAGTCGCCGCTTCCCACCAGGTTTGGTTTCTTCTGCTATGGCGAGCAGCGATCAGCAACCAGGGCGTCCAGGGGAGCGCGTACAATAACGAGACATGTCCTGCGCCGAAGTGGGCAAACAACTTTGGAAGAAGCTCAAATCCCACGCCCCCAAATACCGCCGCCATGGGGCTCAAACCATCCCGGCGCAATAGACGATAAACTCCTATTCCCCCCCATAACAGATGTGCCATAATCAACAGATTAAACCCCAGCGGCAACGGCAACGTCAAAGCCAGCCAGCCAGGCGGATACCACATCCCTGCCAGAGGGTTAGCGGAAAACGGCGCGCCGCTCAGAATATTGGGCGACCAGAGCGGCAACCGTCCTTCCTGGAAAAGGGCGCGACGTAGATAGATCGCATTTGGGTAATGCGAGATTGCCATATCCGTATAACGAGCGGCGTCGTTCGGGTAAGGGAATCCATCTGCGCCGGGGATCATAACGAGCAGCGGCAGAGCGAGCAGGATCACGATCAGCGCCCGGTGCAGGTAACGCCTGAAAAGCGGAGTAACCTTATGATCTATAGCGAGCACGATGACTATCTATCCCCTTCCGGCATGGCAGTCATGGTTCGACCTGATATATGATTACATCAGAGTTCGAAAACACCGATTTTGAATGGAGGAATGGGGGCATCTCGCCCAATCTGCGCTCTCTTGGCCCGTAGAAAATGTAATCTACTCGACGATCAGCGAGAAAAGATTGCGGCGAGAGCATCTCCCCTTGAAAAAACTGCATTACCAGCCTTTTCTCTTGCTCCGCGTTCACCGTCTCGAAGGGGTGTCCATAGATTACCCGGCGGCCAGTTTGAGCCGGAATAAACATGCCAGAATCCGGCGCGCAAAGCACCAACGCATTCTGCGGGGTGTGAGTTTCGATCCAGCGCATCGCTTTGGCTTCAGACGCTGATAGATAGAGGAAAGGATCACGCGCCAGCGCGCCAAATATCCCCATCGCCAGGATCAACCCAGTGGTGGGCAAGGCTAAAGAAAAAGCGAGCCTCGCAACCAGGGGAGCGCGCTGCTTCAAGAACGGCTGAAGGCTTTGCAAGCCATAAGCAGCCAAAACAACTGTCGGCGCGTATATTCCCATCATAAAGCGGCGTTGCAACCCCAGCGGTAAATAGATCAAAAATAACCCCATCGCCGTCCAGATGAGCGGCAGCATCCCCCTGGGTTGATGTTGACGAACGATCCAAACCACCCCAGGGATTGCCAAAAGCAGCGCGGGCGAAAGCCCCAGGGCAACATCCCAGGCAGCCGGCGTCAGGGTCAGATTTTGCGCGTTCCAGAGAGCCAGTTGAGGATGAACGCGCGCGATCCAGAGAGCATAGATTAACAGCGGCGCGCCTCCCAAGATAACACCGCCCAGGCGGGGCAAAATCTGTCGCGGCGGCGGTATAACCTCCTTCTCGGCATCCAGGAATTGCCATAACTCCCTGAACGTTCGAGCGCCATGCGCCCGAAAAAAACGCACCCATTCCCAAACCAAAACGCCTGACATCACCAAACACGCCAGGATCACGCCAAACGGAGATAAGATGCTCAAAGCAAAACCCACCGCAGCAGAAAGGGCGAACGAAACCGCCAAACCCTTGCTCTCGGCCCCACCAAAAGTCAGCAGGCTCAACAACAACGCCAAACCCAACGCAAAGTGCGGGTTCACATAAGCCGATAGGAAAGGATAAGCTTCAGCAATCCAAAAATCCGAAATGATGATCCCCAATGGAAACAACAGCCAGCCCAGCCCTAAGCCAAGACCAGCCAGGGCAAAGCACCAATCGTTCCAGCCTGCGTTGGGCGTGTAGGCGGCGATGAAACGCTGCAAGGCGAACAACATCGCCACGCTTCCAATCAGACGAGCCAGGTGATAAGCAAGGGTCAATGGAATCTCCACCCAACGCGCCAATTTACCCAGCCACAAATAAAACAGAAATAGATGCGCGCCCTGCCCCGGCTCCGCGGTGTACGGCAGGGTAAAGCTGTCGTCGCCGCGCCAGCCCTGATACATCTTCGCCAGATAGCTGTTTCCATCCTGTGGGTTGAGCAGAAATCCCCCAAAGACCGCCTCGTGACCCGCCAGGCGCGCTGCAAAAAGATAAGGGATAGAGATGCACAGCAGAATCAGCAGGGCTACCAGGCGTGCGCGATGAGACACGAAAGCTCCTCTCAATGAATGAGGATACTATTTCTGTTAATCCATGTCAAGCAAACCAGGGTTGGCATAACAGAATAAATAGAATCCCTTGCGTGATCCAACATACGCCTCTATAATCAACGAAACTCAGCAACATTTCAAATGTAATTTCCGCAACCCTTGAAACATGAGTCGCCCGTTCAAACTCTACCGCTTGCAGCAGATCGACTCCCAGTTGGATTGGATTCATAACCGCATCCAGGAAATTGACCATCTGCTCAAAGAAGATTCAGCGTTACAAGAAGCCATCGCCCATGCGGAACTAAGCGACCAGGCCTTACAAAAAGCGCGTAAGGAGATGCGCCGGGCGGAAGATGAAGTGCGCCAGCAACGCTTGAAAATCGAGCAGAGCGAATCCTCGCTATATGGCGGTAAAATTCGCAACCCGAAAGAACTCAAAGATCTGGAAAATGAGGTGGCTTCGCTCAAGCGCTATTTAAGCGTGCTGGAAGACCGGCAGCTTGAGGCAATGCTTGCCGAGGAGGAAGCCGCCGAGAGGCAAAAACAGAGCGCTGCGGAGCTAGAAGTAACACGACAGAAGCACAGCCAACGCTCCAACGAATTGATGCAAGAACGCGAGCGAATCTTGAAGGATGCCAGCCGCCTGGAGGATGAACGCAACGCTGCGTTGACCTCTATCTCAGCAGATGATCTTGCGCTCTACACGCAATTGCGAAAAACACGTCGCGGCGTGGCAGTAGCCAAAGTCGCCGACCGAGCCTGCTCAGCCTGCGGCTCCACGCTCAACGCCGCTTTGCTCAGCGCCGCCCATTCACCTAACCAGATTAACCATTGTGAGGTGTGTGGGCGGATTTTATACCTCGGATAGACATGGAAAACCTTCTGCGCAACTTCGACCGGCTCTCATTTTGGTTGGGATTTCTGGCAGCCAGCCTGTTCTGGTTTCTCATCGGACGTTTGCGGCCGGCCTTGGCCAGGTTGCGCGCCGTCTTGCAAGAACAATCGCGCGCCGCGCAATTAGAACGCTCTCAGGTGGATGAAATCCGCCTGACAAACGACACGCTACAAGCCATCCAACGCTGGCATCTGGCGGCGCCCATGTTTTCATTGGACGAAATCCTGGTTCCACCGCGCCTGATTTGTCCTCCGCTTCCTCCGCAGGCTTATGAACCTCCGCCTCATGAGGACATCACCGATTGGGCAATCCCTTACACGCCCGACTGGCCGGAGCTGGCGTCCTACTACAACGCGCCGTGGCTCAGTCCAGTGGAGGCATTGCAGGGCGGAGCAAATCTGGCGATTATCGGTCAGCCGGGCAGCGGCAAGACCGTCGCTTTGGCGTACCTCGCCCTGCAAATCATCCGCAAGACGCCAGAGGCGGGAAACCTGGCTCAGCTTATTCCGATCGTGATCCACGCCGGTGATCTATTGGGGACAAGCGACGCCGATGCAGCCGTCGAAGCAATGGATCGTCTTTTGGCCGCCATTTCCGTCCACATCGTTTCAATTCCGGCCAAACGCCTGCCCGATTTTATCGGCTCGCTCCTGAAGCAAGATCGCGCCCTGTTGCTGATAGATGGCCTGGATGAGCTCGCCCCGCCGCAATTCGATCAGGCGACCCAGGTGTTAGAAGATCTGCTCAAGCAATATCCCCGCCTGCGCGCCGTCGTCGCTGCCCACCCTCATTGCCTGGGGCGGCTGCCCAGGCTTGGTTTCCATCCGTTGCCGTTGGCAAGTTGGGGCTTTGCTCAAAGAGCGTTGCTGATCAGCCGCTGGAGTGGACTTTGGAATCAATACATCGCTAACCAGATGGAGACAAACACCCCAGCGGCAGACCCCCTGCTGGTGATCGGCTGGTTGATCAACAACACCGAAAACCTCACGCCGTTGGAAATCACGCTCAAGGTATGGGCTGCCATGGCAGGGGATTCGCTCGGACCTGGCTCTGTGGCAGCTATCGAGGCGTATCTCCGGCGGTTGATGGCTGGTCAGCCTGAGAAGAATCGCGCCGCCGTCGAGCAGTTAGCCGCGCAGGCTATCTTGAATCAACAGACAGTTATCGAGAGACGCAGCGCAGAGAAATGGTTGGGCGGCGCTGAAATCGCCGTGGGTCAAAAGCCACTGGCAGACGATGAAGGCATGGAATTTAAACGTCCGGAACGCGTCCGGGCAAAAGGGGCGTTGCCCGACTTGCTGGAATGTGGGTTATTGATACAACGCACGGGCGATTGCCTTTCTTTGCAACATCCGGCGCTAGGCGCCTATCTGGCAGCGCAGAAACTGGCGGAAATGGGCAGTGGGGCGCAAATTGCCGCGCAGGCAGAGTGGAGCGGGCGATCGGCGGCGCTGCAATTCTTGTCCATCGCCGATAGCCAGGGTGCATGGTTGGGCGAATTCATAACGGACTCGGAGAGAGATCTAACCCAACAAAATCTTCTCGAAGTGTGCCGATGGTTGCGTATCGCCCCGGAGGGATTACCCTGGGTGCCCAACGCCATGCGACGGCTGGCCAGCAATCTGCAAAAAGATGAGCTGCCACTCTCGTTAAAAGCGCGCCTGACAATTAGTTTGGCGCAATCGGGCAAAACCGGCGTGGCGGTTTTGTTGCGACAAATGGCTGCGTCGCCGGATGAGAATCTGCGCCAGTTGGCTGCGCTGGGTTTAGGGCTGATGCGCGACGCCAAATCCACCCAGGAGATTATTCGGTTGTTAAGCGAGCGCTCTCCAGCAGTCTACCGGGCGGCGATCCTGGCTTTAACAGCCATCGGCGATAAAGCCGGCCTAGAAGCTGTAGCCTCTGTCTTGATTTCGGGAGACGACAGCCAGCGCAGAGCTGCCGCGGAAGGGTTAGCCAATCATCCCGAAGAGGGACATCCCACCCTGGAAGAAGCCAGCGCTGTGGAAGATCCGGCCGTCCGTCGCGCGGCGGTTTTCGGCTTGGGGCGCATTCGTCAGCCATGGGCGATCAAAATACTGGAGAAACTGCGCGCCGAAGATTCGCAATGGGTCGTGCAAGACGCTGCGCACCAAGTTCTCCTCGCTCTCCAGGAAGCACATCCACGCGCGCCGCGTCGGCTGCCGGCCATCCCTCAGCTTCCCTGGTTGATCGCCTTTGCTGCGGAGCGCGGGATGGGCGTCGCTCCGGGTAAACCCGCTTTCGAAATGCTTTACCGTTCGTTGAAAGAAGGAACGCTCGATCAAAAACTGGCCGCCATTTACTATCTCTCTGAGCGAGGCGATGAGAGCGCCGTACTACCATTGTTCCAGGTGTACTTCTCAAGCACAGGGGAATTGCGAGAGAAGGCTTTCGATGCCCTCTACAACTTGTCGGCTGCTGGCGCTCCATTGCCAGATCCAGCCCAATATGGCTTGCGATAGAGAAACGCTAAGCTTTCGACGCAATATAAAATTCCCCCCTGAGCCAAAAATTATGCGGCGCTGGGTCAGCTTATTTTCCGCAAAATCCGCTGCTGCACGATCGAGGCGTCTAAATCCAAAATAGAAACAAGCTTATCTTTTCCCACTGCGCCGGCGACGATTTCTATGCTAGCCGCGGGTATTTCCAAGATGCTGGCTAAAAAATCAATCAACGCCTGGTTAATTTTACTTTCACTTGCTGAGGCGGTCAGACGGATCTTGACCGTTCCATCGTCCAATATATCTGAGATTTCATTTTTGCTGGCGCGTGGGGTGACGCGCACCGCGATCGCCGCGCCTTTCTTACCGTTATGTAAATGGAATTGTCGTGACGCCACGCCTTCACCTCGCCCAAGAGACAAATTTGATTTTATAGGTCATTGCAAGAAACCGACCAGAATCGCATCCACAATTTGGATTAATATAATTAAGATCAACGGGCTTAAATCTACCATTCCCACAGGCGGCACCACGCGACGGATAGGCGCCAGCAGCGGTTCGACAAGCGGATCTATCTTTTGACGCACCGGATGATAGGGGCTCATGAAGAAAGATAGCACTGCCTGAACAAAGATCAACGTAGATAGAATTCTCAAAGCTATATGGATGATTTGCCCGATGGTTTCCATAAACAATTCAGCATTCTTTTTGATTAAGTTTCGGTAATTTCTGGACGCGGACCCAAAATCGCCGTTCCAATGCGCACCAAAGTCGCACCCTCCTGAACCGCAACCTGAAAATCTCCGCTCATTCCCATTGAAAGTTCATTCCACGAGGCATCTGGCAGACGCTGCATCAGAAATTCTTGCAGCCGCCGCAAGCGTCGAAAATAGGGCCGCGCCGGCTCCGGATCGTCAAAATAAGGCGCCATGGTCATCAGACCGCACACTTCCAGATGATCCATAGCGACGATCTGCTCAAAATTCGGCAACAAATCCTCCCAATGCGCCTCGTCCCAGGCTGTCCAACCAAACTTGCTCGCCTCGCCGCTAACGTTGCACTCTAACAAAATCGGCGTTCGGCGGCCAAATTCCGCAGCAAACCGTTCTAGTCGTTCGGCAAGCTTTAAGCTATCTACGGAGTGAATAAAATCGTAATACTGCGCTGCTAGCTTCGCTTTCCGGCTTTGCACATGGCCAATCATGTGCCATTCAATACCTTGCTCATCGCCAACAGCCAACATCTTTTGCACGCCTTCTTCGGCATAATTCTCGCCAAACACCCTGATCCCAGCTGAAAGCGCTTCAAACACCGCTTCCACCGGATGACCTTTGGTCACCACGACCACACGAATCGCCTCAGGTCGGCGCCCCACGCTGCAAGCAGCCAGCTCAATTTGATCCAGCACACGCTGGTAATTCGCCCGAATGGCGCGGTATTGTTCGCGTCCCATCGCCCAGATTATAACGCAATCAGCGCTCCAAAGCGTCCTGTCCGTCCCTGTTCTGCGCGATGCGAATACCAGTCATCCACGCCGCAGGCAGTACAAATCCCGGCAATTTCGATCTGGCGCACCCCAGCGCGTTGCAATATCAGACGATTGGCGCTCCACAGATTC
>DYGV01000159.1 GCA_020724505.1 Anaerolinea thermophila | reverse complement strand
CGACTTCATCCTACGACCAACATCTGATTTCTGAAACTACGAGGCAGATGGGTTGACGACTCGCACCCGCGCCGCGCTCAACACCCGGGCGCGGCATGCCAGGCGCAGATTCTGTCCCAGCTCGCAGGAAGAATCCACTTCTTCTTCGTCTAATGTAAAAGGCGACACAACGCCTTCGATAATTTCGATACAACACTCGCCGCAAATGCCCTGCCCATTGCAAACCGAATCCATCCGAATGCCGGCGCGTCGCGCTGCCTCGAGGAGATCCACCCCAGGCGACACCATCACCGTAATGCCTTGCGGCTCAAAACGCACCGGTATCAGTGGAGACAATTCGCACCTGACCGTAACCTACGAAAAATCAGCCTATTGTACCAGCCCTAACCAGAAGCAGAAAGGGCGCTGAGGCGGCGACCTCCAGGCGCTGCCGCCCCCTAACACGGCGGGCCTGTGGTGGGCATGGTAGAATTTCGCCTATGGATGAATTGCCTTTGGATCAAATCCACCATTTAGGAATGATCACCGCGGGATAGTTTCAGGATGATGAAAAGAAACGCGATTCTGGTTGCCGCCCTGTTGGTGATCCTGGCCTGTCAAGTCATCCCAACTCCGCCAGCGTTGAGGGCTACGCCGCGCAGCAGCCCAACAGTGCCCATCCCGCCCCCGCCTGAAGCTATCCCCGAATCCACCCCTCTCACTCGCGCACCCCCATCGCCAACCGTCGAAACGCGCCCGCCCAGCGACCTGGCGCCCTTTCCATACCAGGCCGGTCGCCCATTCGCAGAAATCCAACCCGTAGAGTGGAAGCCAACCCGGCTGGCACAGACCGCAGAAGTCTCTTTACCGGCCGCATTGGAACAGATCGCCAACCGACAAGTGCTGGCCGGCCTGACGCTGCGTCAGCAAGCGCAACTGGCGCAAAACGGTTTTGTCATCCTGCACAGCCAAGAAGCTCAATTTAGCGCTGTGCGAGAGCGGGTAGCGCTGCGCTTTGGTCAACCCTATTTCTTGACTACCGACGCAGTCTATCATGCGCTGGATTTAACCCTGGACGAACTGCTTGCCGCCCTTGAAAAAGAGGAGCTGCATCGCCGCATGAACGCTATTGTTCGCGCGGTAATGAACGAGACCCTGAGTTATCTTCCATTGGCGCAAGGCGGCGAATTGGAACAGGAGATCCTCCTGGCGGCTGCTTACTTAGGGGTGGGATTGCGCTTGCTCGACCCCCAAGCAGCAATCAATCCCATCCTCGAAAGCGCGGTAAACGCCCAGGTTGCCCAGATCTTGGAAGCGGGTGGTTTTCAGGAATCCACGCTGATCCCAGGCTATCAGGACGATTTCAGCGCTTATCAACCCAGGGGTCGCTATCTGAGCAGCGCGGATTTACAAGCCTATTACCGCGGCATGACCTGGTTCGAACGGGCGATCTTCCCAACAGACGCCCAGCGAGCTCCGGGACGCGTCCCGTTGATCCTCACCCTGGCGTTGCGCCGCGCCCAGGTAGATGCGGTGTTCCTTTCTGGTGTCAGCGCAGAGGCGCGCTCTGCAGCGCAGGAATGGGCGATTGTGCGCGAAGCCCTGGCTTTTTTGCGGGGCGATGGTCCGGGATATGGCCCAGCAGAATACGCGACGCTGATGGATCAGATCTATGGGCGCGGCGTTACAGTGGTTGGTCTGGCGGATGCAGGCAAATGGGATCAATTTCTACGCTTTGTGCGCGAAATGCCGCTGGCTCAGCTCGGCAGTTTTGCCGTCAGCCCTTTGACGGCCAGCCAATCGTTAAACAAGTGGCGTTTCATGGGGCAGGGCTTTCGTCTGGATCACCTGATCTTGCAATCGCTGAAAACCAAAGCCAGCTCCTCTGTGGAGGGCGAGGACATCCCTTCGAGCAGCCTGGATCTGATGGCAGCCCTCGGCTCGCCGGCGGCTTTGGACATCCGTCAAAGAGCGCTTGGTGTCGGAGATCCAAGCTACCCTGAAAGAGTGGCTCATCTGAGAGGGTTGCTCGCCGGACAAAGGGCGGAGGTTTGGTTTGGCTCCACAGGCAACTCCTGGCTATACAGTTTTCAGGCACAGGTCGCCGAAAAAGATGAGCGCTATCCGAGCATGATGCGCTCCACTCTCTGGGCGATCAAAGATATGAACAGCGCATTAGGCGGCTGGATAGACCTGCGCCGCGAGACCACCGAAATTGTCCCTGCTTTGGTTGCTCCGACAACGGAAGCGCGGGGCGTTGTTTCCGGCCCACCTCCTGCGTATGTTGAACCCAACCCGGAAGTCTTTTACCGCCTGGGGCGGCTGGCAACCACCCTTGCCGAGGGGTTGAACCAGCGTGGGTTGGTGGGGGTCTTTTCCACCACGCCGAATCCAACAGGTTTGAGACAATTGACGCTAGATCTGCTGGATTTGGGCGACCGAATTCAGCGCCTGGGCGATCTGGCGGTGAAGGAATTATCCGGCAACGCGCTGGACGCCGATGATTGGGCGTTGATCCTGGCGCCTCTCGGCCCAGCCGAGGAGAGGCTGGCTGCCTCTCAACGCGCTTCTCTGTCCAGCCCGTTGTCTCCTAATCCGTTATCCATGGCGCCCATTGCTGGCATCATCAGCCTGACAGAGGTAAGTGGCAAGGATTTGCAAGTTGCGCTGGGCGGTGTGGACCGTATCTATGTGTTAACGTCTATGGACGGCGAACTGTTCGTCGCCCAGGGGGGCATATTCTCATTCTATGAATTTATCAACACGCTGAACCACCCCCTGGGCGATGATGAATGGCGCAAAATGCTGGCAAACAACCAGGCTACGCCGCCTGAATGGAGCCAGGCGCTTTATCTACTGGAGGGCAATCCGGTGGATGTGCTGGCATTCCGCATCGGCGATATCTACCGCCTGACGCAGTCCGCTGGGTCAATAAGTCTGCGCGCCGAGCCCGGCCACTCTTCTAAAGCAGTGCGCCGCCTGGCGCCAGGCGAGGTGTTCCAAATTCTCGCCGGTCCATCCCGCCAAGGCGGGGCGAACTGGTGGCGCGTCCGCCTGATCACCGACAGCGCTGAAGCTGTTGAAGGATGGTTATTGGAAGATCAACAAAGGTACGAGCGTGTATGGCGACCTTAAGCAACCACAATCCGGGAGACTGATCTATGTTGAAGACCATGTACTTATCTGCCCAAGGCCATCTGCGAACCGGACTGGAGCCCATTGACATCGCCTTCGCCTTGCAAGATGCACAAGGGCTATTCTGGGTGGACTTCGAAGGTATGACGCCTGAAGAATGCCAGCCCATGCTGCTCAATATGTTCGGCTTTCACCCACTGGCAGTGGACGATGCGCTGGAAGAGTCTCACTTTCCCAAATTGGACGATTGGGGAAAATATCTTTATATTGTCCCGCAATCCACACCTGAAAACCGACTGGAAACCCTGGAGCTGGATGTCTTCTTGGGTGAAAACTATATCGTCACCCATCACGACGCACCAATGGAGGTGGTTCAAAAGGTTTGGTCCTCTATCGAACGCGATCCGCGATATTTGAGAGGCGGACCGGATCATGTGTTATATCGTCTGGCTGACGAGGCGGCTACCGCCACAATGGCCGCGGTGGAATTGCTGGATGATGAAACGGATGCCATCGAAGCCGAGGTCTTCGAGCACCCCAAGCCGGTCTTGGTGGAACGCATCTTCGCCATTAAACGCTCCATGTTGCATCTGAGGCGCATCATCGCACCACAGCGAGAGGTGTTGAACAAACTGGCGCGCGACGAATTTCAGATGATTGACGAAAAGGATCGCGTCTATTTTCGCGATGTTTATGACCATTACGTACGCTTGTACGAAATTATCGAAAGCGTGCGCGATTTGGTGAGCGGGACGTTGGATACCTATCTCTCTGTGACCAACAACCGAATGAACGATATAATGAAGACGCTAACTTTGATTACAACCTTCTTTATGCCAATCTCATTCGTGGCTGGCTTTTTTGGCATGAACTTCTTTGCCACCCCCGACCCTCTGGCAGAATGGGTGACGCGCCCGATGTTCGTGCTGGCAGGCGTACTGATGATCGCCATGCCGGCAGCGATGTATATTTGGATGCGTCGCATGGGGTGGATGCAAGGATAATTCAAAACAGACGGAGGAAGTATGACCCAAGAACTCAGCGCCAGCGCCCGCAGGGTGCAAGAAGCCCTGCATTCGTTAGGAATGAACCTTCAGGTGGTTGAGCTGCCCGACTCCACCCGCAGCGCCGTCGAAGCGGCGCAAGCGGTGGGCTGCCAGGTGGGGCAAATTGTCAAATCATTGGTCTTTAGAGGCAAACGCAGCCAGCGCCCCATCCTGGCGGCGGTTAGCGGGGCGAACCGGGTGGATGAAGGACGGCTGGAAGCGTTGATCGGTGAACCGTTGGGCAAAGCCGATGCCGACTTCGTGCGAGAGCAGACCGGCTTCGCCATCGGGGGCGTGCCGCCGGTAGGTCACATCCAAAAGCTGGAAACCATCATTGACGAAGATCTGTTTCAATACCAGGAAATTTGGGCTGCCGCTGGAACGCCGCACGCCGTGTTTCGCCTCACGCCAGATGAACTAGCGAAGATGACCGGCGGGACGGTAGCTGCTATCAAGCAAGTCTGAACCCTGAAGAAGTGCAATGGGTCGTCCAGGAGGCTCGCCCTCGCCCAAGCGATCTATCCGCGCAGAACAAGGCCGCATTGGTCGCCCTCAATTACAAGTCGGTGGTAAATCTATTGCTTTTAGCGCTAAATTAGAGTATAATTATCATAAAAATATGAATTTCTTATTGGTGACGCAAAATGGCTTTGGATCGTTTCGGACGCAATATCCATTATCTCAGAATCAGCCTGACTGATCATTGCAACCTGCGTTGTGTGTATTGTATGCCGGAAGATATGGTCTTCCGTCCCAATGCCGAGTTAATGCAGGACGATGAGATTCTCCGCCTGGTGCAGTTATTTACCAGTCTAGGGTTCGATAAATTCCGATTGACTGGCGGCGAGCCTACCGTGCGAGCGCATGTGGTGGAGCTGGTGCGCGCGCTGGCGCAGACGCCTGGAGTACGCTCGCTCAGCATGACTACCAACGGCGTGTTGCTGGGGCGGTTGGCGCGCCCCCTGGCAGAGGCCGGCCTGCAACGCATCAACATCAGCCTGGATACGCTGGACGCCGAAAAATTTCGCCGCCTCACCCGCTGGGGAACGCTGGAGGATGTCTGGCAGGGGATTCTGAGTGCCGAACAAGCCGGCTTGCGCCCGATCAAGCTCAACGCCGTGGTGGTGCGCGGCTATAACGAAGCCGATGTGGTGGATTTGGCTCGCCTGACGCTGGAGCATGACTGGCAGGTGCGCTTTATCGAAATGATGCCCTTTGCCGGCGCAACCGATCTCCAGTTAAAACAGGCGGTCACTGCGGATGAAATGTTACAACGCATCCAGGAGCAACTTGGCGAAGTCTCGCCTGCCAACGGAGGGGAGCTGGACGGCGAGGCTCGCCTGTATCGCCTGAAAGACGCCAAAGGCGAGATTGGCTTTATTTCCTCGGTGACTGCCCCATTTTGCGCCGCTTGCACCCGGGCGCGCCTTACCGCGGATGGACGCTTGCGTTTGTGCCTGCTGCGCGAAGGCGAAGTGGATCTGCTCACCCCATTGCGCGCCGGCGCATCGCTGGACGATCTGCGCCAGCTAATCCTGGAAGGTATTTGGTGGAAACCGTGGGGGCATGGACTGGCGGAGGGAGTGATCCCGCTGAACCGGGTGATGAGCGAAATCGGGGGTTGATTTATTGAGATCTATTTTATAAGCTATAAAGAAGCACAGCGATACTCGCGCCTACCAGCGAAGCCAGGAAATTGACCATGTCGTTGTTCATCCAGCGCCATCCGCGGCGCTGAGCCGTCTGCGCGCCGCAAGTGTGCAATGGATGTCGTTCGGTTTCCTTCGAACAGCGCGGACACCAATAAATTGCCTGTATGGTAGCACCGGGAAAGGAATCGGCAAATGCCACGCACACGCCGCCGATCAGCACCGCCCAATAGACCCTGGCCGGCGCGTCAGATGCAGAAGCTATGCGCAACGTAAAGCTGGCGGCGATCAAACCGATCAACGCTGCGCCGCCCATTGCCGACAGACTTCCCAATAAGCTAATCGCGCCCGATGAACCGCGCTCGACGCGCCTACCAGTCGTGATCAGGCGCGGCGGCGTGGGGTTCAGCACTCCCAGCTCAGTCGCCCAGGTGTCGGCGTTCACTGCCGCCATCGCCCCGGCAAAGGCGATCCACGGCCAGATCTGCTCCGGGAAGAGCAAATGCGCAAGCGCAAACAACGCCCCCAGGCCACCATTCGCCAGAACTTGACCTTCATCGCGTTGGTGGCCTTTCGAGAATTTTTCGCTCAACACAACCTTACGGCGTCCATAAGCGCGCGAGAGCGCGCTGGATGAAACAAAGAAGGTGAGCAGCAACGCAGCCCAGGCCAGCCCGCCCAGGCCAAAGATCAACCCACCGGTGAGCGCCGCGGCGATGGCGCCGCCGCGGTTCAGCGCTCCGGCTCGCTGCGCCAACCACGCGATAACCGCCCCAAAGATAAAACCGAGGACAATGTTGACGAAAGACATCAATCGAACAATCACCGCTAAACAAGGGTGGGTAAATCAACGTGGGGTTGCATGACGTTCTACCCCGTTCGCAAAATAAAAAAGACCGCTATCAGAAATAACAAAGCCGTCGCCGCGCTGCTCATCCAAAGCAGATAAGAGAGCATCTGGCCTTCTGGCCGCCGAAAGAAAAACAAACCCAGGAAAAAATTCATCACGAAGAAAACCGAATTGATCACCGGCAGAAGCAACATTCGCACCGCCGGCGCCGCATCACCGGGCAAACCAGGCCGCGCTCTCATCATCACCTGAGAGCGCCCCGGGATGGCTAGGCTGACCCAAATCAATAACACCAGGCTCAAAATCAGCCCGGCCAGAAGGAGAACCCGCGCCGGTGCAGACCGCCACACCTGTGAAAGGATAAAGGTCGGATAAACCGAGCGTCCAACAATCGGTGAAAGCGACCCCATCTCCGTACAGCGTTGAAAGGCAAATAGAAATGCCTCTGGATTAGCAGGGGAAATGGCGTAAACCCGACCCGGCGTGACGATCAAGACCAGCTTCCGCACCTCTGAGGCCAAAAACTCAATGTCTTCGCCACCGGGTAAACGACGGTGCCCCAGCACCGCCCCAGGCCAGCGCAGGCGCGGCAATGGGATTGGGTGGCTTTGTTCAGCCGTCAAATACACCCCTGTCACGTTGGCAATAGGAATATCTTCTACCCGCAACTCCCACTTGAGATGAACTCCCTCTCGTTCCAACGTATACACTGCACTGCGCAAGGCAAACAAGCGATAGGCCAGCGCCGGCAAGATGGCAATTGCCCCCAGGGCAGGCAATAGATACAACAAAAACGCCGGCCCTATTTCAGCCAGCGAAGCCTGCCACAATCCGAACAAAGCGATGAATGCGAAGAACAGCAACGCCACCAAATGGAAAATAATTCCCAGGCGGCGGTCGGGCTGGAAAACGTACTCATCGGCCATGCACCGATTTATACCACAGCGACCCGCAGTTGGAATAAAAAAGTCCCTAGCCAAGCCAGGGACTCCAACATCTCGGAACGAGCAGCTCGATCAACGCAGAGTGAATACCATGTTCACTTCTACCGTGAGCAACATTTGCCCCGGTTGCACTGGCACAGAAGCCGCTTCTTGAACGACTGGCGCCGCGGCGCGCAGATCATACATCGGCGTGGGGCCTCCGCTGGTGAATTCACTGATCGTCTGCACCTCATCTATTTCGACGCCGGCGGCGCTCGCCAGTTCCTCTGCTTTGGTTCGCGCATCTGCTACTGCGGCTTTGCGGGCGTCGGATAGGGCAGCGGTCTTATCTGCCACATCGAACTGGATGCCGGCGATTGAATTCGCCCCAGCTTGCACGGCTGCATCTAACACATCGCCGACTTTATTGATATCGCGGACGGTGACAAAAACCGAGTTATCCACGATATAGCGAATCTTCCCGGTTGGCTTGCCCTGGTCATCAAACTCCTGCTGTGGGTAAATGCTGAAGTTGGTTGTCTGAATATCTTTGTCGGCGATGCCCTGCGCCTTTAGCGCATCGCTCACCTTTTGCGCTTGTTGGTTATTGGCTTCCACCACTTCAGCTGCATTTTCGCCTTCTGTATGAACGCCAATAGTGACATAAGCGATGTCGGGCGTCAAATAGACCTTACCGCTGCCGCTAACTGTCAACGTGCGGTTAATCGGTTCATCGGAAGAACCCGTCTGGGCGAAAGCCCTCCCCGCGCAACCGCTCAATAACACCGCCAACAATAAAACGGCAAGCATCCAATAGTTTTTCGTACGCATCATAAACCTCCTCCTGGTGGCTGGTAATGGATGCAGCGCTCCGGGCAACAGCCCGTAATTCGCTGCTTTATCTTTTATTCTGCCCGATAAGACGCATTAGATACAACACTGGTTCCCCAATCTCCATGGGTCTTCCAACTGGTGCGCATCTTTGGCTTGTTTCATATAGATTTCTAACGTGTTGGTTGTAAAATGTTAACAGGTGAAATGTTATAATTCCTGTGGATAGATTTTACGGGTTATTTGTGTAGAAAAGGATACGACTATGATGCGATTTGACCGTTTCACTGAGCGCGCTCAGGAAGCTGCTCAGCGGGCTGCTGAGATTATCCAGCGCTATGGTCACAATCAGATTGACACCGAGCATATTTTGCTCGCGCTGATCGAGCAGCCGCAAGGGGTGATCCCCCAAATTTTAGAATATTTAAAAGTTGATACCCAGGCATTGACCGAACGCCTGGATTACATCTTGCGCACCAGTCCCAAAGCGAATATCTTTGGCGGCGGGGCGGGGCAAATCTTCATCACTCCACGAGTGAAGAGGATCATTGATCTGGCGAACGAAGAGGCTAACCGTCTCAAAGACGAATA
>DYGV01000158.1 GCA_020724505.1 Anaerolinea thermophila | reverse complement strand
GCGATGGGGCGGGGGTCGGCTTCGCCATTTGCGCTGTGGCGGGTCTGGCGGTGGCGCCAGTCTTGTTCGCCCTGGCTGCCTGGGTGGCGGCAAAGGTATGACAACGGATTAGGATAGCGGATTAGAAATGGAGAAGGAGGCTCTCCACGGATTAAATTGCCCGAATTGCGGCGGCGTTGTGCCTGTACCTGAAGGACAGCTCATCGTGCGCTGCCCATATTGCGAGCTGCGTTCCTTTGTGCGCGGCGAGCGCGGCTTGCTGCGTTATCAGGTTCCGCAGCGCGTGGAACGTAAGCAAGCTCTGGATGCCCTGCGCAAATTTCTAACCAGCAGTATGGCCATCGCGCCGGCGGCTGCGCGCCAGGCAAGCGTATCGGAGGCATTCTTGATCTATCTGCCTTTCTGGACGGTTTGGGCGCGGGTGGGTGGTTGGGTCTTCGGTGAGAAGCGTGTGGGCAGCGGCGACAAAGCTCGCTACGAACCGCGCGAAGCGCGTGTAGTGCAGGATATGACCTGGAACGGCGCAGCCGCCGATGTGGGCGAGTTTGGCGTGGAACAGGTGCCGACCCTCACCCAGGATTTGGAGCCATTTGATCCGACCGAACTGCATAACCGCGGCATGGTCTTTGAACCGGTTGGTGCTTTTAGCGAGGCGAGCCAGATCGCAGAGAAGGCTTTCGAAGACCAGGTGCGTAGGAAGGCGAATTTGGATCGCGTGAAACAGGTGTTCGTGCGTAGCGTGCGCCGTCGCAACGCGTTGGTGTATCATCCATTGTGGGTACTGCGTTATTTGTTTCGCGGCCGGGCATTCCAGGTGGTGGTGGACGGCTACAGCGGGCAGGTCTTATATGGCAAGGCGCCGGGAAACACCCTCTACCGGGCGGCTGTGCTGGTGGCGGGCATGGCGCTAGGCGCTTTTTTGGCGATTGATGTTCCTGCGTTTCTGATCGCAGCCAGCGACGCGGAAGGCGACCTGTTTTGGGCAGCGTTGGCGCTGCTGGTTGCCGGCGGCGGATTGATGTACGCAGCTTATCGCGCTTTTCGGCATGGCGAGCAGTACGAATATCGGCGCGGTGGGAGCAGCTCGTTTATCAATGTGGCCGACGCCATCGAAATGGTTGGCTCGATAAAGGACATTGAAAAGTGGATCAGCCCATTACGCTAACGCCTCTGCTATGTTTGAATTGTCAGGCTGCGATCCCGGCGCAAATTGACGAGCGCGCCTGGGTATGCGGGCAATGCGGCCAGGGAATGGCTTTGGATCAGCAAAGGGGGTTGATCCCGATTCAGGTGTACTATTCCGCCAATGTTCCTGTATCGGAGCCTGGCAAGCCTTATTGGGTGACCGAGGGTCAGGTAACGTTGCGGCGTGAGACGTATCGCTCGAACAGCCAGAGCGCGCGCGAGGCGGAACAGTTTTGGGGTCAGCCACGCCGCTTCTTCATCCCCGCTTACGAGTTGCCTTTAGACGCCATGCTTTCGCAGGCGGTGAAATTGCTGGCTCAGCAACCCACATTACAAGCCGGCCCCGCAGCGCGTTTTGAGCCGGTCATTCTGGCTGCCGAAGATATTCAACCAACCGCCGAGTTCGTCGTAATGGCGATCGAAGCTGCACGCAAAGACATGCTCAAGAATGTTGACTTCCAGGTGAAGCTGGGCGCACCGGCTTTGTGGATATTACCCTGATCCATGCCGAGCCTGTTGGTCAAACTGCGCCGAATTTTGCCCTTGCTCGTCCTGGCGTCGCTGGCCTGTCAAGCCAATGCGGGGCTGGAGCGCACCGCGTCTTTCGCTGACACCGTTTCCCCTGAAAGTTGGTATTCCATTTATTTCACCGACCCAACCGACCCGAAGAGCGATCGGCTGCGAGACGGCCCCGACCGACCGTTGGCGGAGGCGATCCGCGCGGCACGGGTCGGTGTGGATGTGGCCGTCTTGCAGCTCAATTTGTGGAGCGTTCGCGACGCGCTGCTGGATGCTCATCGCCGCGGCGTGACGGTGCGCCTGGTGGTGGAAAGCGATTATCGCGACAGCGCTGAGCTGGAAGCGTTGATCGAAGCGGGCATCCCGGTGTTGGGCGACCGCCGCGAAGGTTCGATGCATAACAAGTTTGTGGTGATTGATCGCCAAGAAGTGTGGACGGGTTCAATGAACTTCACCATCACCGATGGTTATCGCAACAATAACAATCTGGTGCGCATTCGTTCGCCGCAACTGGCGCGGAATTACACCGTTGAGTTCGAAGAGATGTTTGTGGGAGATCGGTTTGGCCCCGGTTCGCCGGCCAATACACCCCATCCATCACTGATCGTTGAAGGCGCGCAAATCCAGGTTTGCTTTGCCCCTGAAGATGGCTGCGCTGCACTGGTGGAGAAATTGATCAGGCGGGCGCGGCGCAGCATCCGTTTTATGGCTTTTTCGTTCACCTCGGATGCACTGGCGGACGCCTTGATCGAACGCGTCCAGGCAGGGGTGAACGTGATGGGGGTGGTGGAGGCTTCGCAAGCGCGCGCCAACAGCGGCGCCGAGTACTTACGTTTGCTTGCCGCCGGCGTGGATGTGCGCCTGGATGGCAACCCGCGTAATATGCACCATAAGGTAATGGTGATTGACGACGAAATTGTGATCGCTGGTTCATATAATTACACGTTTTTCGCCGAAACGCGCAACGATGAAAACCTGCTAGTCGTTCACGATGCGCAATTCGCCGCCGCGTTTGTGGATGAATTTCACAGGGTCTATGCTCAGGCAGCGGAGTGAGGCGAACCTGGAAACCGCGACTTTTTACAGTTAGCCGGGATTGTTATTAAAGGAGACACAGGCGTGAAATTGAACCATCATCAGTTGCGTGTGGGAATATGGGTCTTAGGGTTGTCGGCGATCGTAGCTGGCTGCACGCTGCGCCTGGGTGGCGCTAATGTAGTCAACGACGCCCCCGCCCCAACAACGATTCCGCTGGCAGAGACCGCCGAACCCATCACCCCTGCCGGGCTGATCCCAACCCAAAAACCCATTGCCTTGCCGCCCGGATTTGTCATTTCCGTCTTCGCTCAGGGTTTGCAGGAACCGCGCATGATGACCCTTGGCCCGGATGGTCAGCTTTATGTGGCGGAGCGCGGGGCAAATCGCATCCTTCGTTTGCCGGACCTGAATAGCGACGGCATTGCCGACGCGTTGCAGGTTGTCGCCGCTGAAGTGAACCGACCCAGCAGCCTGGCTTTTTATCGCGACGGCTCGTTGTACGTGGGTCTCACCAACCGCATCCTGCGCTTCAGCGAGCCAGACGCCCAGGGCGTGTACCAGAAGCGCGAGGTGGTTATTCCCAATCTGCCGCCCGGCGGACATCATACCCGCACCGTGTTATTCAGCCCCGATTGGTCCACCCTGTTCGTTTCGATTGGCTCATCTTGTAATGTCTGTCAGGAGGAAGACCCTCGGCGGGCGGCTATTGTCCGGTATAATCCAGATGGAAGCGGCGAGCAAATTTACGCCCGTGGGTTACGCAACGCGGTGGGCATCGTTTTTCGTCCCGGAACGGACGAGCTGTGGGCGACCAATAACGGGCGCGATATGATGGGCGACGACCTGCCGCCGGATACCGTTCAACGGGTGCATCAGGGCGATGATTTCGGCTGGCCGCGCTGTCACGCCGGGCGTATCGCCGACCCCGAATTCGGCAAACAAGATGGCTGCAACGGCGTCAGGTCGCCCGAAGTGGAATTGCAAGCCCACTCTGCGCCCCTGGGTCTTACGTTTTATAGCGGGACGCAGTTCCCTGCTTCGTATCAAGGCGATCTGTTTGTGGCTTTTCATGGCTCATGGAACCGCAGCGTCCCAACTGGCTACAAGGTGGTGCATATGGATATGCAAGATGGTCAGCCCGGCGCGGTGCAAGATTTTGCGGTAGGCTGGCTGGTGGGTGGGTCTGCCTGGGGACGCCCGGTGGATGTCATTACTGGCGCAGATGGCGCTCTGTATGTATCGGATGACGGCGCAGGAGTCATCTATCGCATTTTCTATGTGGGCGACTGACATATTTGCAGGAGTAAACAACCATGGATGCACAGGGCAAATTCTATCTTGGCCGCATTTTTGACCCTCAAAAAGGGCAGGTTACCGACCAGCCTTTGTTGTACGATCCCGAAGACCTGACCACACATGCTGTGGTCGTAGGCATGACCGGTTCGGGAAAAACGGGTTTGTGTGTGGACCTGCTGGAGGAGGCGGCGTTGAACGGCCTGCCAGCCATCATGATTGACCCCAAAGGCGACATTACGAACCTGTTGTTGCATTTCCCCGATCTCTCGCCGCAGGACTTTCAGCCCTGGGTGAACCCGGATATCGCGCGGCAGTCGGGCGTAAGCCTGGAAGAAGCCGCCCAACAGGCTGCTCAGAGCTGGCAAAAGGGTTTGGCGGAGTGGGGCATAGACGGTGAGCGCATCCGTGCCTTGCAGAAAGCTGCCCACTTTGCCGTTTTCACGCCGGGTTCCAACGCCGGTCTGCCGCTCAGCATCCTGGCATCCTTGCAAGCGCCGGCCATCCCCTGGGAAGAGAACCGCGAAATGCTGCGCGAGAAAATCTCGGCTACGGTCACTGCCCTGCTGGGGTTGGTTGGGCTGAACGATATTGATCCGGTGCGTTCGCGCGAACACATCTTGCTCGCCAACATTTTCGAGAACGCCTGGAGTCAAGGACACGACTTGCAACTGGATGAGCTGATCCTGCAAACGCAAAATCCGCCTTTTGCCAAGCTGGGCGTCTTTGATGTTAATACCTTCTTTCCTGAAAAAGAGCGCTTTGAGTTGGCAATGCTGCTCAACAACATGCTGGCTGCGCCAGCCTTCCAGACCTGGATCGAAGGCCAACCGTTAGACATCCCCAGCCTGCTTTACGCCGCCGATGGGCGTCCGCGCCATAGCGTTTTCTACATTGCTCATCTTAATGATGCCGAGCGCATGTTCTTCGTCACGCTGCTTTTCTCTGCCATCGAAGCCTGGATGCGCACCCAGAAAGGCGCGGTGACTTTACGCGCTTTGGTCTATTTCGATGAAATATTCGGCTACCTGCCGCCGGTCAGCAATCCGCCCTCCAAGGCGCCGATGCTGAGAATGCTCAAGCAGGCGCGCGCCTTTGGCGTGGGCCTGGTGTTAGTGACGCAGAACCCGGTTGACCTGGATTACAAAGGTCTATCCAACGCCGGCACGTGGTTCATTGGTAAACTGCAAACCGAGCGCGATAAACAACGCCTGCTGGATGGACTGGAAGGGGCAATGGCCGGGGCGCTCGACCGCCAGGCTTACGATCGCATGATTTCGGGACTGGGCAAGCGCGTCTTTTTGATGCACAATGTCCACAACAAAGCGCCGCTGCTCTTCCAAACCCGTTGGGCGATGAATTATCTGGCCGGACCGTTAACTCGCGTCCAACTCGCGGCGCTGAACGCGCTGGTAGGAGCAACCGCCCAGATGACAGCCACGCCTAAACCTGCTCCGGCGGTCTCCGCTACGCCTTCGCCGGGCGCTGCGCCTGTAAGCGCGCCTGCCGTCTCAGTGGGCGGCGGCTCGCTCACTCGCCCGGCTGTGCCTGGCGGCATCCCTGAATACTTCTTGCCCAACACGCTGAGCCTGGCCGAGGCGTTTAAAGCTACTAACCGCGCCATACCCCCAGAGGCGGCCAGCGCCAGTTTGATCTATCGCCCGGTGTTGTTGGGACAGGCGCGCATCCGCTTTTTCAACCGCAAATACAACCTGGATTACGAAATGGTGCGCACGGTGCGCGTGCCGGCCCCTGACCGACGCGGGGTAGCGCGTTGGGATCATAATCTGACGGAACCCATAGACCCCAGGACGTTGGATGACCGTCCGTTGCCTCAGGCGCGCTTTGCTGCTTTGGATGCCCCCTTCAACGACGCCAAAGCGCTGGCGGCTTTACAAAGAGATTTTGCCGATTGGGCTTATCGCAGCGGGCAGACGACAGTGCGCGCCAACGAGGCGCTCAAATTATACGCCGGGCCGGAGGTTTCTCAGGCCGAGTTTCGCCAGCAATGCGCTGAAGCCGCGCGCGCTGGCCGGGACGCGGAAGTGGAAAAGGTCAGCGCAGCTTATGATAAGAAGTTGGCAATTATCCAGGAGAAGCTACGCCGCGAAGAGCGCGAGCTGGCTGAAGATCAGGTCAAACATTCGCAACGTAAACTGGAAGAGATGGGCACCCATGCGGAAAACATCTTCGGCTTGTTTGGCGGACGCAAGAGCAGCCGCAGGCTGACCACTTCGCTGAGCAAGCGCCGTTTGACCGAGCAGGCGAAAGCCGAAGTGGATGAGTCGGTGGAGGCGATTGAAGATTATAAAAAGCAAATCGCTGCCCTGGAGCAGGAAAAAGCCAAAGCTATCGAAGAAGTGCGCCAGCGTTGGAGCGATCTGGCGAATGACATCAGCGAGATTACCATCACGGCGCTGAAGAAGGATGTGTTGGTAGAGTTGTTCGGCGTGGCCTGGATGCCCTTCTGGGTGGTGGGCGCAGAAGAGCTGCTGGCTAGTCATTGATTGGATATGAGAGAGAAAAAAGCGTTCTGTGCGAAATCGCACCGTTTTTGGAGAAATAACGGGTTATGAAAACCCTGTTGATTCTGCGTCACGCCAAGTCGAGTTGGAAGGATGAAACGCTGCCCGATCACGAACGACCGCTCAACAAACGCGGCAAGCAGAGCGCGCCGTTGATGGGTGAGCTAATTCGGCGAGAGGGTCTGCTGCCAGATTTCGTCTTGTGTTCGACTGCCAAGCGGGCGCGCCAGACCGCCGATCTGGTTGCGGAGGCCAGCGATTACCAGGGTGAAATTGAGTATTTGCGCGAGTTATACGCGGCGCCGCCGCAGGCGTATTTACAGGCGCTTTCTAAATTGGATGACAGATACGAACGGGTGATGGTGGTGGGGCATAACCCTGGGTTGGAGGAACTCCTCCAGGCGCTGACCGGTGAAATGCAGCCATTGCCTACGGCGGCTCTTGCTCAGGTGGAGCTGCCCATCCAACAATGGGCGGAAGTAAAATCCGTCCGGCGCGGCAAATTGGTCGAGATCTGGCGGCCAAAAGAGTTGGGTTAGGATGAGGCAAGAAGCAATCCGGCCAGGTCGGTTTTGCGTATAGAAATGCATGCCTTCTACACTCCTATCTTCTCTTCTGATCTTATCTGCTATTGCCGCCTATGGCTTATTGCATTCCTGGTTGGCGTCTTTGCAGGCTAAAGCGCTGGCGCGTCGCAGTTTAGGGCCCACCGTTGATCGGGTGTATCGCCTGGCGTACAACATCGTCGCTGTTCTTAGCCTGTTGCCGGTTTTGGCGCTGCCGGCCGTCCTGCCGGACCAACATTTGTACACCATCCCCTGGCCGTGGACGCTGTTGACCCTGACAATTCAGGCGCTGGCTCTGCTGGCGCTGGTGGTCGGCGTGATGCAAACCGGGCTGTGGTCGTTTCTGGGTCTGGAACAGTTGCTTTCGCCCGCGCAGAGTGCTGCCTCGCACTTGGTGGTGGGTGGGCTGTATCGTTGGGTGCGCCATCCCTTGTACACTGCCGGGATGATCTTCATCTGGCTGACGCCGTTGATGACGGTAAATGTATTGACCTTGAATCTGGGTCTCTCCGCTTATCTGGTTATTGGGGCGTTTTTCGAGGAGCGCAAGCTGTTGCGCGAATTCGGCGAGGCTTACCGCCAATATCAGCAACGCACGCCGATGTTTCTGCCCCGACCGATGAGAAAATGAAGCTGGCAATGCAGATAGTCGCGTAACGCGAAATTCATTTCGCCAGTGAGCAGCATACCCCGGCAATCTCTGCGAGATAAATCTCGCGTTACGGAATTGTGTAACGCGAAATTCATTTCGCCAGTGAGCAGCATTCCCGGCAATCTCTGCGAGATAAATCTCGCGTTACGGAATTGGGTAACGCGAAATTCATTTCGCCAGTGAGCAGCATACCCCGGCAATCTCTGCGAGATAAATCTCGCGTTACGGAATTGTGTAACGCGAAATTCATTTCGCCAGTGAGCAGCATTCCCGGCAATCTCTGCGAGATAAATCTCGCGTTACAGATGGTGAGGCGGTGAGACAGTCGAGAAGATTTTTAAGGTATAATTCCACACCGTGTCGAACCGCAAAAGCCCGCAAGATTTGAGCGTAGATGAGCTGCGCTGGTTGCTGGTGGAAAAGCGCCGCGCCGCCCGTTCGGCTCGCCTGGAGCATTATCGGCGCACCGGCCGCGTGGTGAAGATTGCTTCCGATCTGGATAACCCCACACTACAAAGCTGGCGCAGCGATGTGTTGACTGAACCGCCTGTTGAGCGCAGCCGCGGTCGGCGCGTCCTGGATGGCTTTTTATTGTTTATCGAGATCAGCGCGGTATTGGGATTTGTCTTCATTCTGTTTAACGGACTGAACGTGATACGAGAATTGAACCGCGAGGTGGCAGCGGCGATTGAGCAACCCACGCTAACTCCCACGCCGCTTATTGGAGCGGTGGTTTTGCCGTCTGGACATTTGCCGCCGACTTCGCCCGGCGGTACGCGCTTCAACGAGGAAGAAATCCCTGAACACTTGCGTCCCCTGGTGCAGACCATGTTCAACGCTCCCATCCCAACGCCGGGACCGGAGCAAGCCATCCGCATTCAAATCCCAGCCATCAGCGTGGACGCGCCCATTGTGCAGGGCGACGGCTGGGAACAGCTCAAAAAAGGCGTAGGTCAGAGCATTGGCTCGGCGAACCCCGGACAACCCGGCAATGTGGTGCTTTCTGCGCATAATGACATTTTTGGCGAGATTTTCCGCAACCTAGATCGGTTGGTGCCGGGCGACCTGGTGATCCTCTACACCAATCAGCGCTCTTACACCTATATTGTGGTGGACACGAAGATTGTGCAACCCACGGCGGTGGAAGTGATGGCGCCTACGGCAAAACCGACAGTAACGCTCATTTCTTGTTATCCGTACCTGAAGGATAACCTGCGCATTGTGGTCATAGCCCGCCTGCAAACAGGCGTATAGATGATTTAGAGAGGTGAACGAAACATGGCTCAGAAAAAGAAACACGCTCGGAAAACCCCAGCGACCCGTTCGGTCCCTGCAGCGGCTGCGGTCAATAGCGTTGATCTGGCAAC
>DYGV01000157.1 GCA_020724505.1 Anaerolinea thermophila | reverse complement strand
ATTGATCCTCTTTCCAGAGGCATTCATTCCGGCTTATCCACGCGGCTTGACCTTCGGCGCGGTGGTAGGAAGCCGCTCACCTCAGGGACGCCTCGCCTGGCAGATTTATTGGGAAAACTCGGTAGAAGTCCCCAGTCCAGCAACCGAGGCTTTGGGCGCGGCGGCGCGAGAAGCGCGGGCTTACTTGGCGATCGGCGTTATCGAGCGCGATGGTCAATACAGCGGCGGAACACTGTATTGCACATTGCTCTATTTTGCCCCGGATGGGCGTTTGGTGGGAAAACACCGCAAGCTGAAGCCGACTGCTTCTGAGCGCCTGATTTGGGGAGAAGGAGACGGCAGCACCCTGACAGTCATCGAGGCTGAGTTTGGCAAAGTCGGCGGCCTAATCTGCTGGGAAAACTACATGCCGCTTGCACGCATGGCAATGTATGGTAAGGGCGTCGAAATTTACCTGGCGCCCACCGCCGATGCGCGCGATACCTGGCAGGCCACGTTGCGCCATATCGCCTGCGAGGGGCGCTGTTTTGTGCTGGGCTGCAACCAATTTGTGACCAAAGAGATGTATCCGCCCGATCTGGCAGGCGTAGAGGAATTGGCCAGCCAGCCGGAAATCATGTGCCGCGGCGGCAGCGCTATTGTCTCACCGATGGGTGACGTACTCGCCGGGCCGCTTTACGATCAAGAAGGCATCTTGTACGCTGACCTCGATATGGCGGAGGTGGCGCGGGGCAAATTTGATTTTGACGTGACCGGGCACTACGCCCGGCCAGATGTTTTTCAACTTAATGTTAACGAATCGCCCATGCTACCAGTGGTCTTTACTCGCGAGGCTCCTGGAGTTCAATCTTAGCAAGACCCTCGCGGCGGATCTGGTAGTAGTCAAAATCGCGCGCAATGATGGCGTTTGGAAAGACCGCCCGCGCCTCGGAGATGATGTCCCGCTCACGATAGCGGCGAGACAGGTGGGTGAGGATCAGGTTTTTCACCCCTGCTTTTACCGCCAGCTCGGCAGCTTGACGTGCGGTCAGGTGGGCGAATTCGCGCGCCATTTGTGCTTCTTCTTCCAGATAAGTTGACTCGATCACCAACGCATCCGCGTCCTGGCAGACCTCCAGCAGCTCGTCGGTGCGCCCGGCGTCTCCCACATGCACCAGCCGTACGCCCGGACGCAACGGCCCCAACACCTCGTCGGGTTGTATCTCACGACCGTCCGGTAAAATGGCCGTCTGTCCGTTGACCAACTGGCGCCGCCAGGGACCGGGGGGAATATTCAACTCTTCAGCGCGTTCCGCTAAGAAGGGACGGCGGGGCTTCTCTGCGAATAAATAGCCATAGCAATCTGCGCCGCGGTGATAGACCGGAAAGGCGGATATGGAAAAATCATCCGCATCGAAAATCACCCCTGGCTGAACTGTATGAAAACGGATGTCCATGGGCGGGCGCGCTCCGCGCAATACTACGCCGAAGAGGAGATCGCGAATGCGATCCAGCGCAGCCGCGCCGCCATAGATCTCCAGATATTCGATCGTCTCCCAACGCATGAACGTGGAAAGCAATCCTGCCAGCCCCAGAATGTGATCCAGATGACCATGCGTGATGAGGATGCGATGCAGACGCTTGAAGCCGATGCCGGATTGCATGATCTGGCGCTGAGTGCCTTCTCCGCAATCAACTAGAAAGCGGTATTCGTCGTGCATCACCACCTGGGCGGATAAACCACGGCGAACTGATGGGGCGGAGGCCGAAGTGCCTAGAAAAATGAGATCAAACAATGAGTGCCTTTGTCCTGAATGGGGAGTGTGTTGCAAGGGGTATTGTACCTTAAAGAAGTGGCGGCGGAAATCGCCACCTCGAAGCACAAAAGCCAACTTGCAGCTAATCCGTCACGCGGACATCATAATCTGATGGCTCTCATCATCCAGCTTTATTAGTTCACAGACCATTTGTGCTATAATTCCAGCAGGCTAGAGATGAGGAAATGGCAGGCAAAAAACGCACCGTAGATCAGGCGAAGCGTACCCCGCCTGCGACCGCGCCGACACCCAAAGCGGGCGTTGCCAAGTCCGGTTCTCGCCCGGCTGCCCCGCTAAAAACGAAAATTGTGGGTGGGAAAAGCGCTACTAAAGGGGGCGGCAGAGCAGGCGCTAAGAACAGTATCAAAGGCAGTGCAGGGCAACGCTCAGCCGCGGCGACGTCGGGCGTCAAATCGCCGCGCTCCCCACGCCCGATTCGACAGGGCCTTTCTCTGGATCGTAAGTTGGATATTGTCGGCGTTGTTTTGACGCTGTTGGGCGTCTTGACATTGTTGAGTTATCTCTCTTCGACCAACAGCAGCCTGACTGGCTGGTGGGTGAATGGGCTGGCAAAACTGTTGGGTTGGGGGCGGTTTCTGTTCCCATTCGGCATGATCCTGGGCGGGTTATGGCTGCTGCTGCGTAACTTCGAGCGCATGCCGCAACTGGCGGTTGAACGCGGTGCGGGACTGGTTTTGCTGTTTATCGCCCTTTTGGCGAGCGCGCACTATTTGGCAGTGTTGTGGAGCGGCGTGCCTCACATGGAGGTTGCCGAGTCCGGTCGAGGTGGCGGCTACATTGGCGCGGTAATTACAGGACTGTTGTACACGGCCTTGGGGGTGGGCGGCTCTGCCATTGCGCTGGCGGCGTTGCTGTTGATCGCGTTGGCGCTCTCTTTGGATGTTACGGTGATGGAGATGGCTCATTGGTTGTCCAATCAATACCTGCGCCTTCAAGATTGGGTTGCCGATTGGTTGGAGGAACGCCGTCTTCGAGCCAGTTCAACGGATGCGACGTCTAGCGCCAGCTCGCCTCCTTCTCTGTTGTCGGGCATCCATCCTGCCGGGCAAGCGGGCAGCTCGGCAGCGGTAGGCGATTCCGGCGCGCCTGCGATGGGTGTTGCCGCTTTTTCCCCACAGCCGCTTTCGTCGGCTTCGGGCGTCTCCCCAGCCTGGGTGTTGCCTTCCGCAGCGCAGATCCTGGAGCAGGGCGGAGAAGTCCAATATAACGATGAGTTCGATTTGCAGCGCGCGCGCCTGATCGAAGAGACGCTGGCATCGTTTGGTGCGCCGGCGCATGTGGTGGAAATCAATCGTGGTCCAACCATCACCCAATTTGGCGTCGAACCCGACTTCATTGAGTCGCGCGGCGGACGGGTGCGGGTGCGGGTGGGCAAGATCGCGGCTCTGGCGGATGACCTGGCGCTGGCTTTATCGGCGCGCACCATCCGCGTCCAGGCGCCGGTGCCGGGGAAAGGTTTTGTGGGGATTGAAGTGCCGAATGAGGAAATTTCCCTGGTGGCGCTGCGCAATATTTTGGAGAGCGAGGCTTTCAAACGCTTGAAGTCCCCATTGCGATTTGCGTTGGGGTTAAATGTGTCTGGCAATGCAGTGGCGGCGGACCTGGCTGCCATGCCGCACTTGCTGATCGCCGGCGCAACCGGTTCCGGCAAGTCAGTTTGCGTCAATTCGCTCATCTGTTGTTTGCTGCTCCATAATACGCCGGATGATCTCCGCCTGGTGATGGTGGACCCCAAACGGGTGGAACTGACCGGTTATAACGGCATTCCCCATTTGTTGACGCCAGTGGTGGTGGATCTGGAACGGGTGGTGACGGTGTTGCAGTGGGTTACGCGCGAGATGGACATGCGCTATCGCAAACTGGCAGAGGCGGGCTGCCGCAATATTCAAGAGTACAATGCCAAACAGGTGAGCGCAGGCGGGAAAAAATTGCCATTTCTGGTGGTGGTCGTAGATGAGCTAGCAGATTTGATGATGCTTGCTCCTGAAGAGACCGAACGCACGGTCACCCGTCTGGCGCAACTGGCGCGCGCCACGGGCATTCATCTGGTGATCGCCACACAACGCCCCTCGGTGGATGTGGTAACCGGCCTGATTAAAGCCAACTTCCCGGCGCGCATCGCATTCGCCGTCGCTTCGGGGGTGGACAGCCGCGTCATTCTGGATCAGCCGGGTGCCGAGCGTTTGTTGGGTCGCGGGGATATGCTCTTTCAAGCGCCGGATGCGCCGGCGCCGGTGCGCTTGCAGGGCGTATTCGTCTCCGATAGCGAGATACAAAACCTGGTGGCGTATTGGCAAAGTTTCGCCGGGCTGGTTCAACCTGCGCCCACCGCGGCTGGAGGCATTGTGGACGCCATGCCGTCCGGTTTGCCGTTGAAGCAGATGCCCTTGTGGGAAGACATGGTTGCCGAGGAAGAGGTTGATCCGATGCTGGCCGAAGCTATTGATCTTTCCCGGCGCCAGGGGCGGGCGTCCATCTCCATGCTGCAGCGCCGCCTGCGCATTGGTTATACGCGCGCGGCGCGCTTGATCGAAACGATGGAAGCCAAGGGGATTGTAGGTCCGCCCGAACCCGGCAGCGGAGCGCGGCAGGTGTTGGATTATGGCCCGGCAGCGCCGCCGGTGGATGATGCCTGAATGGGGACAGTCACTGGTCGCGCTCGATAGCAGTGAGCTGCAACCGGAATAATTCTGCACCGTAAGTGGCCGTGGTTTGTTCGCCGGTCAGGTTGGCAGGCGCAGGTGTGCCATCTGGATTGTCTTCGCGGCGATCGCCCCCACCTTCGATGATAATGCACGCCAGGATGGACAAGATTATGGACGCGATCAGAACAATCAATAAAAGTCGCCTGGCCTCTTTCATGGCCTGCTCTGACAGAATAGCACGCTATCGGTAATAAAATTATAGGGATGACGCTGTACGCAGCGTACACAGCCATCTCTTGCGAGTGCATATAATGATTGTATGTCAGGATCAAGAATAAAACGATAAAATTCCACTAAAATCGCCCTCTTTCCTAATAGTCTCGTGAATCATCGCCATTTCCTTCACCTTTTTGCTCTTCTGATTACGATATCTCTATGCGCCTGTCAGCTGGCCGGCGCGGCGGAGCGCGTGGTGACTGAGGAACAACCCTCACGGACTGCACTGTCGGTCGTTGCCCCAACCTTCACGCCCAAAGCGACGATTACCTCACCCGCCTCGAGTCCGACGCTTGCACCTAGCCGCACTCCTGCGCAGACGGTTCCGCCGCCTTCACCCACTCTCGCTGCATCCGCTACAGAAGTTTCTGAGATCACTTTGTTGTTCACTGGGGTCATTGTACCGGCGCGTTGTGTGCAGGCGGCATTGGACGCCAACGGCAACCCAGACTATCCTTACGAAGAAGTGCGGGAGATTATCTCCCAGGCGGATCTGGCTATCGGTACGTTCAACGCTGCCATGAGCCACCGGGTGACCCATACCGGTTGTGTGTGGACTTATCAGCTTGTCGGCAGCCCCCAGAATGCGGACGCTCTGCAACGTGCCGGCTTCGATGTGATGAGCGTGGCCACCAATCACATCAAAGATTGTGGGCTCATGAAGAGCTGGTGCAACGAGACCTTTTTCGATACCCTGGATAACCTGCGGCGGGTGGGCATTCAGGCGGTGGGTGCGGGAAAAGACCTGAGAGAGGCCCTGCAGCCAGTGGTGATCAAGGTGCAAGGGGTGCGTTTTGCTTTCGTCTCATTGGGCGATAGCAAGATGGATGAAAGCGTATTTGCCACTGACGCGAATCCGGGAATCGCCCGCTTGACGCAGGAAAATATGACCATCGCTATCGCCGCGGCGAAAGAGGCGGCGGATGTCGTCATCGCGCTGCCTCATTGGGGGTCCGAAGATAACTTTGTGCCTAACTGGAACCAGCGCACTCAGGCGCAACAACTTGTAGCCGCCGGCGCGGACCTCATTGTGGGCAACCATACCCATGTGGTTCAGGCGATCACAGAGATCGAGGGTGTGCCTGTTTTCTTTGGATTGGGAAACTTTGTCTTTGATCAATGGCTGCGGGATCATCGCCAGGGTGTGATCTTGTTGGTCAAATTTCGCGGGGCGCGCTATATGGGGTATGAACTGATCCCCACCCATGTTGATCAGGACGGACGGGTGCACATCGCTGATGAGGCGGAAGCGGCGGAGATCCTGGAGAACATCGAGCGCGCCAGCCAGGCCATCCGATAAAAAGATGATGGCCTGGCAGAAGAGGGGTGCTCTTGCGCCAGGCCAGAAATTTCTGTCAAAGCGGGTGAGGCGAATCGGTCTAATTTCCCATTTGGGAGTGATAAATGAGGGAAGCTGCTGCCAGCCCAATAACAACGATGACCGTTGCTGAGGCGGGTTTAACGACCTTTTGCGCCGGTTGCTTGCCGTGTATTTCAGCCTGTTGATCTGCCCGGCGCTGGCGGGCTTGAGCGTGAACGCCAACCGCCAGGGTTGCTGGAATGGCTGCGCAAAACATGCACATAATTTTCCTCGCTGATTGAATCTTCTACTTCACCTATGGCGTGCCGGTGGCTGTTGGGCTGGCTTGCGCCGCAGGCGTGATTGCGGTTGGGATGGGCGTGCCGCCAATCGAGAAGATAACGGTGGGGGTAATGGTTGCGGTGGGCACCGGCGTAACCAGGTTCACCGGTACGACCAGCACCTGACCGACGAAGATCTCGTTCTCGTTCTCGATTTTATTCTCTGTTTTGATTGCCTCTACGGTGCTGTTGAACTGCAAGGCGATGGAGAGCAGAGAATCGCCCAACCTGACTTGATAGTTGATTTTGGTGCCCCTGGGGATGTTCGTCGGCAGCGGGGTTGGCGAGGGCAGGGCCGCTTCAGGTCCGGGGATGATCAGCTTATCGCCCACCCGGATGGTTGGATTATTGGGGTCAAGATTATTGACGGTGATTAACACGAGTAGATCCACGCTGAATTTCTGCGCGATAGACCACAGATTATCCCCTTCTTCAACCTGGTAGACGAAGGGGCCTGCCTGCGTGGGGGCGATGGTTTCAGTGGGTGTTTCGGTTGGTGTGGAGGTGATGGTGGGAGTGGCGGTTGCTGTTGCGGTGGCAGTCACCGTTGGCGTTTCGGTCGGCGTTGGGGTATCTGTGGCAAACAGGGAGATTGCCGGGACGTCGGATCCAAGCAGCCAATAGATCAAAAAAGCAGCCCCCAAAAGCAACAGGAAAACTGCGATCCCAATGACCAGAGGCGCCCTGCGCGCTTTCTGCTGACGCTTCCGGTAAGCTTCGATCACACTTTGTGGTTTTTCTCGATCAGTCATTCTATATCATGCCTTTCCAAAAGATCAGGCTCTCTTAGCGGCAAGCTTTTTTCGATTCTACCTTATTTTTATGCGCTTGGCGAATCGGGATATAATCGGCTAAATCAGGTACAAGGAGGACAATATGCGGATTGCAGTGTTTGGCGCAGGCGGAGTTGGCGGTTATTTCGGCGGCCGGCTGGCTCAGGCCGGGGAGGAAGTGGTCTTCATCGCCCGCGGCGAGCATTTGCGCGCCATGCAAACCCATGGGTTGCGAGTCGATTCGATCAAGGGCGATTTTACCGTTCAGCCGGTTCAGGCGACGGACGACCCAAGCCGCGTGGGGAAGGTGGATATGATCCTGGTGGCGGTCAAAGCCTGGCAGGTGGCGGAAGCCGCGCAGGCAATGAAGCCTATGCTGGGTGAGGAGACTGGCGTCATCTGGCTGGGAAACGGGGTGGATGCCCCGGCTCAACTGGCAGCCGAACTGGGCGCCGAGCATGTCCTTGGGGGATTGACGCAAATTTCGGCAGTCATCGCTGCTCCCGGCTACATCCGCCATGTTGGCATTGAACCATTGATTGCCTTTGGTGAAATGGATGGACGCCTTAGCCGCCGCGTTGAAGCTTTGCGCCAGGCTTTTGAGCGCGCCAGCGGTGTAAGGGTGACAACACCGGCGGATATTCAGGCAGCGATGTGGGAGAAGTTTGTGTTCATTGCCTCGATTAGCGGAGTGGGGGCGGTAACCCGCGCCCCGGCTGGGGTGTTGCGCAGCGTGCCGGAGACGCGTCAGATGTTGCAACGGGCTATCGCCGAGGTGACACAGGTGGCGCGCGCACGCAAGATCAACCTGCCAGAGGATATTGTTGCCAAAACCCTGGCTTTTATTGATGGGATGGCACCGGGGGTCCTGGCCTCCATGCAACGGAGCATTATGGAGGGTCGCCCATCCGAGCTGGGAGCGCAGAACGGCGCGGTGGTGCGCATGGGTCTGGAGGTGGGCGTGCCCACGCCCGTGCACGAGTTCATTTACGCCAGCCTGTTACCGCAGGAGTTGAAGGCGCGCGGCGAGATCCAATTTTAGCGGCTTCAGTTGCGATTACAGATCAGGGGATCCATTGCGGGGCGTATCCGCCGACGATGATTTGCACCTGTTCGCCAGACGACAAATCCAACACCCAGACCTCCGGTGGCTCGGTCAACAAACTTTGATTGAAGCGCACAAAAGCCAGACGGTCGCCCGCCGGGCTCCAGGCAAAATCGAAGTGGTTGTAGATGTCGTCCTCGGTGAGTGGGTGTGCCTGTTGTTGCGCCAGGTCTATCAACCAGAGCTGTCTGCCCGGCGTCCAGCGGCGGGCGTCCAGGAATTTGCGCGCAAACGCCAGGCGCGTTCCATCTGGCGAAAACGCCGGGGCGATGTCCTCGATCCCCTCTTCGCGTGTCAGGTCGCGTGGCTCTCCTCCCGACAGGCTGTACATCAACAAGTGGCTGTCTGCCAGGCGTTCCAGCCCCAATGAAGAAGACACATTGGCGTCCAAAAAGAATATTTCCGGCGCAACGAAGGTTTGACCTTCCGGTTGCCAATCTCCGGGCTGGCCTGTTTGATTGGTGAAACGCATTTGCTCCTTGCCCTGTACATCTACAACGATAAAGGCCGCCGCATCGGGGTCGTAGAAAGTCAGCCAACCTTGCGGCGACCAGGAAGGTTGCAAGGCGACATGTTCTGGATCGCCAACCTGCCTTGCCGCGTCGGGTTGAGACAGCGGCAGCAACCATACCTGCGGCTTAATGGCTTCTCCTTGCGCGGTGAGTAGCGTACGCTCGTAGGCCAGGTAATCTCCATTGGGCGCAACTGCTGGCGAGCGGCATTGCGCCGGAGAACAGGCTACGATCATCTCAGGCTGAAGAGGTGCTGAGGCGGTTTCGGCTTGCGTGGCGGGGCGAAATTGCTCGGAAATATCCAGTTGATAGAGGTCGCTGCCCCCCTGAGGGTTGCGGAGGCTGAAATAAATCAATTCGCCCGACGGATCCACGGTGAAATCCAGCACGCCGGCGATCAGATTGGTCACAAAACGGTTTTCGC
>DYGV01000156.1 GCA_020724505.1 Anaerolinea thermophila | reverse complement strand
GTGCCGCTGAAGTCTTTACAGCTTGGCGTCGAGCAGATCGCCCAGGGGAAATTAGATCAACCAGTGCGCGTTCATGCAGATGATGAATTAGGAAACCTGGCGAAAATGCTGAACAGCATGTCAGCAGAGCTCATCCAATCGCGTCAACAACTTGAAGACTATGCTTTCAACCTGGAATGCCAGGTGGCGGAACGCACTTACGAAGCCGAGCAGCGCGCCGAGCAGGCTGCTCAACTTTCAGAGATGGTTCAAAAGCGCGCCGCCGAACTAGAGCGCCTCGCTGCTCAAGCCCAGGCGGCTGCGCAGATCTCGCAGGCTGCCAGTTCTACCCTTGAACTTGAAGAATTGCTTCAACTTAGCGTTGAGCTAATGCGTAAAGAATTTGATCTCTATTATGTTGGTGTTTTCTTAGTGGACGAAACCGACGACTCGGCGACCCTCAGAGCTGCCGCTGGCGAAGCCAGCCAACTCCTCTTGGCTGGCAAGCAAAAACTTGCCCTGGATGGTAAATCTATGGTCGCCTGGAGCATCCGCCATGCAGAACCGCGCCTGGCGTTGGATGTCGAGGAAGAGAAAAGCCGCTTATCAAATCCCCTCCTACCAGACACCGGTTCAGAACTCACGCTACCGCTCATCGCTCGCAATGAGGTAATTGGCGCGATAACAATCCAAAGTAAGGACAAAAATGCTTTTACGCCGGCGGAAATCACCATCCTACAAACTGTCGCCGGACAAGTGGCAAACGCCATCAGCAACGCCCGACTTTATAACGAGGTGCAGCGTGAAAAACAAGCCGCCGAAGCTGCAAACCGCGCCAAGTCGGTCTTTCTGGCAAACATGAGCCATGAAATTCGCACACCTTTGAACGCCATTCTGGGGTTCACAGAGGTGCTGCAATTTGACCACAATCTAACCGACGAACAAAGCGAACATATTTCAATTATCCATCGCAGCAGCGAATCGTTGCTGACGCTCATCAATAATCTTCTCGATCTTTCCAAGATTGAAGCAAATCGTATGACGTTAACCGAACAGGTTTTCAACTTGCGTTCATTGCTCAAGGGTATTGAAGACCTGTTTCGTTTCCAGGCTATTGAAAAAGGGCTAAGCTTTGTTCATGAGTATTCCAACGATCTGCCGAGTTTCATCTACGGCGATGAAACCAAATTGAGGCAGGTATTAGTAAACCTTCTGGGAAACGCCTTCAAATTCACCGAAAAAGGTCACATCATCCTCCAAGCGCGCCTGGCATCCGAAGGTGAGAAAAAGGCCTTGTCGCCTCCAACTCATAACTTGCCTGTGCATCTATATTTTGCCGTTATGGATACCGGCGTAGGCATTAAGCCGGACGATCTAGAGCGGATTTTCGAACCCTTTTCACAAACCCACGTTGGAAAACAGGTTCAACCAGGGACAGGGCTGGGATTGGCCATCAGCCGCCAATTTGTAAGATTGATGGGGGGAGATCTAACAGTCGAAAGCGTTCCAGGCGGGGGCAGCAAATTTTCTTTTATTGTTCAATTCGGACAGGGGCATCAGATCGAGGAGCATCCAGGGGTAGATTTAGCGCAGTTGCCCCGCCTAGCTGCCGGGCAGCAGGATCTACGTATCTTGGTGGTGGATAACCAGCTCGAAAATCGGCAATGGCTGGGCTGGCTGCTGACCATGATGGGTTTTGATGTCCGTCAGGCAGCCAATGGTTCAGAGGCGTTTCAAATTTGGCAATATTGGCGTCCGCGCTTGATCTTTTTGGATACGCACCTGCCCTCCCTGGACAGTTACAACGCCGCTCAGCAAATTAAGGCAACCCCCGAAGGAAAATCTATCCCGATCATCGCCTTGACTACCAGCGCGTTCGAAGGCAATCGTAATGAAATTCTTTCCATCGGCTGCGACGACTTTCTCTGTAAACCTGTGCGCGTGGCGGACATAACTAACATTCTTGCAAAGCATGTACAGGCGAATTTTATTGTAGAATCATCAATAGCAGAAGAAACAATACCGCAGGATCATCTTGAAGAGCCAAACGCGACCAATATTTCAGCTTCCTGGGACTCGTTGCCGGCCGAGTGGGTAGAGCAAATGCGTCAGGCAGTGGCCGTGGCTGATTTCGATCACATTTTTGACTTGATTAATCAGATTCGCCCCTTTCAAGAGAACCTGGCAAAACGAATACTTCATATCGCCCAAAAATACGATGTGCGCGGATTGTCAGCCATTCTGCCGCAACGAGAAGAAGGGCCAGACGTCAATACACCGTAAACAACGAACAAACGAGCAACAATGAATAAACCATCCTCGCAGACGCCCAAAGCAGACATCCTGGTCGTGGATGACACCCCAGAAAATTTGCGCGTCCTTTCTCACATGTTAAGCCATTACGGATACAAGGTGCGCGCAGTCACCGAAGGCGCCCTGGCGGTTACGATTGCGCAGACTGCCCCGCCGGACCTGATCATGTTGGATGTCAACATGCCGGGCATGGATGGATATGAAACCTGTCAACAGCTAAAAGCCGACGAGCGCACCCGCAGCATCCCGGTCATCTTTATCAGCGCGCTGGGAGAAGTGGAAGATAAGGTTAAGGCATTCGCAGTGGGGGGCGTAGATTACGTGACCAAGCCTTTCCAAATCGAAGAGGTGTTGGCGCGCTTGGAGACGCACCTTTCCATCCGCAGGCTGCAAATCGAGCTGGAACAAAAGAACCAAAGGCTGGCTGCCGGATTGGAAGAATTGAGCAGAATGCGAGCTGCGGAACGCGAACAACGCATATTGGCAGAAACCCTGCGGGATACCATTGCAGCCATCAACAGCACGTTGAATTTCAACGAAGTATTGACCCTGATTTTGAACAACCTGGCGCGCGTCGTGCCGCACGACGCAGCGAACATCGCTTTGATTGACGAGCACGGCATCCTTCACATCCGAGAATCCAGGGGCTACAAAGAAAGAGGCGTGGCAGAATTGATTACATCGCTCAACCTGCCTCTCAATCATTTCCCAACCTGGCGCAAGATAGCCGAAACCCGCGCCCCCATTGCGATTTCAGACACCCGGCTCACCCCAGATTGGGTAGATATCCCAGAAATGTCCTGGGTGCGTTCAACCGCCGCTGCGCCGATCATCAGCCAGGGGAAGATTATCGGACTTTTGAATCTGGATAGCGCTACGCCGGGCTTTTTTAATAGCGAACACGCAGAAAGATTGCAGACTTTTTCGAACTATGCTGCAGTTGCGATCGAAAAGGCGCGCCTCTTCGAAAGGACGCAACAATTAGCCATCATGGACGAGCTGACGGGGATTTATAATCGCCGCCAAATTCTACACCTGGCAAATAGCGAATATGAGCGCGCTCGCCGCTATCAGCGAACACTCTCTGCCATCATGCTGGATATTGATCAATTCAAACATATCAATGACACCTATGGTCATCCTGTCGGAGACCGCATCCTACAGGCTCTGGCGACCTGTTGCCGCGCCAACCTGCGTGCAGTGGATTTGATCGGTCGTTATGGTGGTGAAGAATTCTTGGTATTGATGCCAGAAACAAATTTAGAGAAAGCCCTGGAGGTCGCCGAGCGCATTCGCCGCAACGTCGAGGCGATCCGTCTCCCCACGCCAAAAGGTCCCGCTCAAATTACCATTAGCCTGGGGGTGGCAACGCTTCCTGTCGGGTCAGATATGTCACTGGACCAACTCATCACCAATGCCGACGATGCGTTGTATATGGCAAAAGCCGCCGGGAGAAATCGCGTCCAGAGTTATCAGAAATAAAGCGTCGAACACCCAGCCTGAGGCAACGATTATTCCAGCGCTTCAAGAACAATCTCAACGAGGGTTCCAACATGAGGCGCTTGGGCAATTCGCACAGCAACCTGAACACCCTCTTTTGTAAAATACAGGTCCGCAGCCACATCGGTGATGCGCGAACCAAACGTCTGGCGCGCCCAACCGCGATCTATCAGCGCCCGTTGATAAAACGCCAGCACCAAAGGGTAATCTGCCTGAGTTACAAAGGAAAAGCGCTGCGGCGATCCGACAATCGTCTCCAGCTCAACATTGTCCGGCAAAGGTATCTCGCCGCCCAACCAATCCATCTGCGTTCCAGATACGAGCGGCGTTACACCCGGCGATGGGGTGAGGGCGCTCATTTCCGTGAGATGTTCGGGATACAAAGTCTCGCCCTGGGTGATGAGAGAAGTCGCCAAGTTTTGGCGGGCAACCCACTCGCGACTCACTAAAACGCTCAACCCCAACGCCAGGACGCAAAAAAAGCCTGCTCCCACTGCCAGGACAATCAGCGCGCCAACCCAAACGCCACGCGGCAATTTTTCCACCCAGGATGGCAATTCCTATCCCTCCAGCAGGATTTCGATCACCACGCCAAAGAAAAAATCCTCCGTAATTTTTACCCTGGCTCTTTGGGCGCCTTTCTGAAATATCAGCTCTGCTTCTCCTTCAACAATGTGGCTGCTTTGCTCCGCCCAGCCGCGAGCTGCCATCTCGCGGCGATAAAAATCCACTGCCGTGCTAATCTCCACATCAATAGAGTATTCCAAGCGGGTTGGCGTGCCCGACATGTCGTATTTATCGCCTTCCATAATCGGAATATCGGGCGGAAACCCAACCGGCGTGGCGACGACTTCAGGCGTTTCATCCAGCAATGGAATATCGGTCATTAAGTTTTCTATATCAATTTCCGTAGCCATTGCTTCCATTTCAGTTGCCAATTGATCCAGATCAATCTCCGTAGCAATGCCTTCCAAATCAATATCCGTGGCTAATCCTTCGATGTCAATATCCGTAGCCAACCCCACCGCTTCGGACGCCAAAGCCACCACATCGCGAATATTGTTCACCAGTTGGCAACCCATACTGACAATCAACAAAACACTGATCCCCCATGCCAGGCGGAAGAAAAATTTTCGCCTCATCTGTTCCTCCTTTGAGGTTTTTGCAGAAAACCCAGCGCCTCAGCTACATCGCCTCACACCCGCACCGAATCATACTCCCGAATAAACGCTTCTGCCTTCTCCACCAAGCTGCGCGTGCCGATGAATAAAGGTGTGCGCTGATGCAACGAAGTCGGCGTAATATCTAAAATATTCCTCACCCCATCCGAGGCGTAGCCATTGGCTTGTTCGGCGATAAACGCCAGCGGCGCAGCTTCGTAAGCCAGTCGCAGCTTACCCTGCGGTTTCTTGGGGTCTTTGAAATCCGCCGGATAGTAAAAGACGCCACCAGCCAGAAGATTGCGGTGAAAGTCAGCCACCAACGAACCCACATAGCGCAACGAGAGCGCTTTCATGCCGCCATCTAAACCTTGAAGATGATCTGTATAACGCTTGACCCCCTCACTCCAATACACCCGATAGCCTAGATTCACGCTGAAATAAACCGGCGGTTCTGGGATGCGAATGTTGGGGTGGGATAGCAAAAACTCGCCCACCGATGGATCCAGTGTAAAGCCGTGTACTCCCTGCCCCGTCGTGTAAACCAACATCGTGCTGGAGCCATAGAGGATATAACCTGCCGCCACCAGATTGCGTCCCGGTTGTAAACAATCCTCCAATGTCCCCGGTCCAGATTCTGTGCGTCGGCGGTAAATTGAAAAGATCGTGCCAATAGGAATGTTATAGTCAATATTTGAAGAACCATCCAATGGGTCATACAACAATACATATTTGCCAGGAGAGTATTTTTCTGGAATGGGCATGGGGTGTTCATTTTCTTCGGAAGCCATTACTGCCAATCTGCCAGTGTGGTCATTCAGACGGTAGATCGTCAGGTCAGCGAAACGATCCAGCTTCTGTACCACTTCGCCCTGGATATTGACCTCTTCGGTGCGACCCAATATCTCCGCCAGCCCGGCCCTACTGGTGCGGCTGGAGATTACTTTCCCTGCCAGGGCAATATCATACAAAAGCTGAGTGAGCACCCCTGTGGCATCGGGGAATTGCAATTGCTCTTCCAGGATATGACGTTCAATGGTGATGATCTTAATCGGGTCTTCTGGCTTCGGAAGCATAATCTCCTCCTTAAAAACTATGAATATAGACCTCTGATCGAGACAAATCCAACTTCCAAACCCAATATAACTCCCCAAGCGCTTTCGCCTGCTTTCCGGCAAGCCCGTTTTGATTATATCGGATTTCTACACCAGCGAGTCGCACAAGATATGCTCAACAAGCCCACACACGGATCCTTTAGGCTGTCTCCCATACCGATAGAGCAATCCACTCGCCCTCCTGCTTTTCGATCCGCGCCCCAATTTGCAAAAGCCCCTGGGCAGCCAACGCCTGAACTGCGCCCTCCGCATCCGACGCACGCCAGCCAAACAGATAGATCAAATCTCGCAATTGGCAAGCGCCAACAGAGCGCAAATAACATAGCGCCAAAGCCTGGCGGGCGTCTGCTTCGCGGATGGAGTGCGCCTGTTCCAGCAATTCAGGGTAATGACGCGCTGTTAGGTCATAAGAAAAGGCGTAATGCCACGCGCCAGATTGAGTCACTCCCACCGGAAGAATTTTGAATTCCGCCTGTAGATCCGCCAGGGCGCGGTTGAAACGACTTTCGCTGCCTGGACTGCTCATGCGCGCTGCTCGACGTAACTCTACCGTATCTAATGGCCCGTTGTCGAGCAGCGTTTCATAGATCAATTTGGCTTCCAATGTTAATTTCCCTTGCTCATATTGGGTCAGATAATCTTCTTCGTAAGCCCCATAATTTTCCGAAAGGGCGTAAAAATAAGGTAGGATGTCAAATGAAATCATGGTGGATTTTTTGCGCAACACCTTGGCGTAATACCAGGCGCGTCCGCCCAGCAAAGCATCCTTCCACCCCCAGGTAACATGACCTGGGTCATCATGCTCGTCTGCAACAGGGCGATCTCCAGCCACTGCCGTCCACAAGCTGGGCAAAACCGTTCCTCGGATGGGCCAGAAATAAATAAAGCCACGTTGTCTTACATATTCCACAGCTTCTTCGCGCGACTTTAGCCGCAATTCCGGTAATAAGCGGAACGTTTTTGCTCGATATGCCTGGATCAGATCATTAGGGATCTCGATCATCTATTGAACTTTCACCATAAAGAGGGCGCTAATCCCATTATATCTCACTCGTAGATTCGAGGGTGATGACAAAATCACCCTTCTGGGTTCGATAAATAGCCCGCTTGTTCCAATTACAACTGATGACAATTCCGATGAACTTTGGTAAATTTTGGTATTGGAAATTCAGATCTCATACCTCTAGGATCTATGTCAACCGCCCAACCTGAGCCAGTGAAAAATCGTCGTGTATTGATTGCCTCCAGCCATCCCCTTTTTGGGCAAGGACTGCGGAGCCTGTTGCAAGAGCGCAAGACCGCAGGTGTTGAAGTGGTTGGCATGGTTTCTAACCTGGAGGAAACCTTGCAAGCGCTGGATCAGCTTGACCCAGATCTGATCATCGTGGATTACGACGATAAAAAACTCAACCGAGATGAATTCTTAGCTCGCTTTGTCGAAGGAGAAAAGAAATTACGGGTAGTCTTGCTCTCTCTGCAAAGCGCACAAGAAGCCATCGTGTACGACCGTCGCACCCTGGCTGCAGCTCAAATTGACGATTGGCTGGAAGAGTGGACTTTTACGGAGGATTCATCCAGGCTTGCTATTCAACAAGGCAGGTTTGAGACGATTACGAATCACAGGAGAATCTTTATGAGAAATCGCCTACAAAAAGCGACGCACCTCTTGATTGCCGGCTTCCTGGTCATAATAGTCACCGCGCTGTTGATTTTCGGCATGAATTATATTCGCCTGTTGCCAACAGCAGCCAGCGCCCAGGCAGAGCCCATTGATCAACTCTTCCACCTGGAATTCAAAGTGATCGCCTTCTTGTTCTCTTTGATCGTGGTGTTCATGCTCTACAGCATCATTGTATTTCGACGCAAGCGCGGTGATACTACGGATGCAGAACATATCGAAGGGAGCACCAACCTGGAGGTGGCATGGACGGTTGCTCCACTGGCAACGGTGTTGGTGTTCGCCTACCTGGGCGGCAGCGCCCTAGCAGCCACAGTAGCTCCAGCACCCAAACCGTTGCGCGTTGAGGTGATCGGCAAACAATGGACTTGGAGCTTTGTATACCCAGATTATGGTGTAATTTCCGATAAACTCTACCTGCCAGTTGACCAACAGGCAGTATTGTTGTTGCGTTCGGATGATGTAATCCACTCCTTCTGGGTGCCAGAGTTTCGTGTAAAACAAGACGCGTTGCCCGGCGGACAGGACTTTGTGCGCGAGTTGCGCGTGACGCCCACTCAGCTAGGCGAATTCAAAGTCCGCTGCGCAGAGTTGTGCGGCGCGCAGCATACCTATATGGAATCGCCCGTTTTGGTAGTTGCAAGAGCAGATTTTGACGCCTGGATTACTAAAGAGGCAGGTCTTTCCGATGACCCAGTAGAACGCGGCCAAAAATGGGCCACAACTTTCGGCTGCGCTTCCTGTCACAGCATTGATGGCACAAAGATCGTCGGTCCAAGCTGGAAAGATCTATGCGAAGGCCAAGCGACCTTAGCAGATGGCTCGGTTGTCCCTGCAGACGAGAACTATCTGCGCGAATCGATCCTGAACCCCAACGCGAAGATCGTGCAGGGCTTTGCCGCCGGCATTATGCCGCAGCAATTTATAGATCCGGTTAGCAAGAAACCCATCACCGATCAGCAGATCTCCGACATTATCGCTTACATGAATTCGATTTGCCGCTAACTGCTACGGAAATATTTACTGGAGGAACCTATGAAGGATACCCAAAAAGCAGGCGTTTTTTCGATCGGCCTGATACGCGGTTTAATTTCAATGCTAATTGGTTTCCTGGTCGGCGCTGCATTTGTCAGCCTCATTCGCTTGATCTTGGGCTTATCGGTGTGGATATGGAACCCAACGGGCAATCAGTACGGTTTCGCCGAGTCGGCCTGGATCGTCGGCGCAATTTTCGGCGCAATTGCCTTTATGCTGGGCGTAGGGGTGCTCAGCGATTGGCTGAAATGGATGAACGGTCAACCTACCGCTGAACACCCAACGGATGCTTTCGCCTCAGGTTGGAAACGATATTTGAGCGTATCGTTCGATCATAAAGCGATTGGCGTTCAATACGGCGTCACTTCCATCGCAGTGATCGGGCTGGCAGGCATTTTCGCGCTCATTTTCCGCACCGAACTGGCGCAGCCGGCCATTTTCGCGCTCCTGGCCGGTCTTGCCGC
>DYGV01000155.1:7604-9272 GCA_020724505.1 Anaerolinea thermophila | reverse complement strand
CTCCGGCAGCCTCGTTTTTGGCTGGTCAATTTTTGAATAATTTTTTCCCTCTGCGGCTAGGTGAAATCAGCCGAGTTGTAACCGTTGGGAGCGGCGATGAATATGCCTTTGTTGCCGCTACATTGCTCTTCGAAAAGTTTTACGATACGATTGCTTTTGGAGCGCTGCTCTTGCTCCAGGTGTGGTTCTTTTTGCCTGTGCAATGGATACGCCCATCGGTTGTCTTGTTTTTGGTTGCCGCGATTTTGGTGTTCGCGTTGGGTGTCGTGTTGGTTCGCCGGCTGGATTGGTTCGCCGATCGGTTGCCTGCGCGTTGGATGAGCATGGATTTGCGCGCCGCGCTGCGCAGAAACTTGATGCTGGCGGCTGCGGGCGCAAAATCTATCCAAAACCCGCTTACTCTAGCCGGGCTGGCGTTCCTTACCGGCTGTATTTGGTGTTTGGCTATTTTAACCAATCACCTCACTCAAGCTGCGTTGGAACTGACCCTGCCGTTGGAGACTTCCATATAGACGTTAATCGCCCTTCAAATTGGCATCTCAGCGCCTTCATTGCCGGGTCGGGTGGGAATTTTTGAATACGCTTGTGTCCTTGCGTTGCAAGCCTATGGCGTTGGCGCCGCAGCAGCGTTGAGTTACGGCGTTTTGTTGCATCTGGTTGTTTATACGCCAGTGCTGGTGTTAGGATTGCCTGCTTATTGGCAGTTATCGGCGCGAGGAACAAGTGCGGGAAGCGGATATCATTTTGCGTTGAATTTAAAGGAACGCAGGTGAGTGTGATGTATTCGGTGTTATTTGTTTGCACTGCTAATGTTTGCCGTTCGCCGATGGCGATGGGGTTACTGCGCGCAATGGTTGGTTCGGAAGCGGACGAATGGCGGATCGAATCCGCCGGCGTTTGGGCGCAAAATGGACAACCGGCTGCTGTTTTCACCCGCCAGGTGCTGGCCGAAAAGGGTATCGAACTGGGCGACTTTCGTTCACGCCCCATCACGCGCGATCTGGTGGAAGGCTTCAACCTGATCTTGACCATGGAACGCGGCCAAAAAGAAGCCTTGCGAGCGGCTTTCCCACAACAAGCAGCGAAAGTGTTCTTACTGACAGAGATGGCTAATAAAATCGGCGATATCGTTGATCCCATCGGTGGACCGCTGATGGATTACGAAGATACTGCTAAAGAGATCGAGCATCTACTGACTAAGGGCTATGAACGAATCCGTGAGCTGGCCGCAGATGCGCCAGATGCTGGTTCCTGAAAAGATCCCAGAATTGCGAGCCAAAGACTTGGCGCAGCTTGGAATTATCCTGCTGATCGCTTTGATCCATGGCTTGACCTATGTTTTTCTCGTTCCCCCGTGGCAACATTACGATGAACCCAACCATTTTGAATATGTGTGGCTGATTGCTCATCGCACCGGCTTGCCAGATGCCAACGACCGCCACCCGCGCTTTAGCTGGAAAGTGATCCGTTCGATGGTGGAAAACGGTTTTTATGACCGTATTGGCGGTGCACCTGAACTGGGAACGGAAATTCCGCCCAATTTGAAAATACCCGGCTACTCGCAATTGAAGGAGCCTCCGCTTTATTACCGGTATGCTTCGTTGCCTTTGCGCCTTTTGCCGCCCGTCTCCATTGAGCGTCAGCTATATGCAACGCGGTTAATGTCTC
>DYGV01000155.1:4606-7594 GCA_020724505.1 Anaerolinea thermophila | reverse complement strand
CTTTTAGTAGTAGTCTTTGCTGCCTGGGGATCGGCGAGGAGTCTGTCGCCGCCGGGTCACCCGCTGCGTTGGCTGCTCCCAACCATGATGGCGCTGCTGCCTGGCTTTGTAGAGCTCATGACCGCGGTCAATAACGACGCGGCTGCGGTAGCCAGTTTTTCTTTGTTTTGCTGGGGCAGTTTGCGTTTACTGAGACAAGGAGCGAGCTGGCTCAACCTGCTATGGACGGTCGCCTCTGCCGGGTTGACTTATTATTCGAAGAACACGGCTATGATTGCCCTCGTCGCGCTGCCGATTGTATTGCTGCTGGCAATTTTTCGTCGCTGGTTGCGCTGGATTGCCTGGTTTATTCTGGGCGCGGCGCTGCTGGCGGGGTTGGCGTTCAGCTTTTCCGCGGACGACGCTTTGGCATGGTATCGCGGCCATGCTTGGAAATATGTCGTTTCACAGATACCGGGATTTCGTCAACAATCCGAAGAGGCGCCTCTGGGAAGGCACGCCTTGATGATCGAAGTACCGCTGCAGGCGCCCGCGCGCCAAAAGCAGACGGTTGTTTTTCAGGTTCTTCCTCCAGCGATCGCTCAGCAAATTTTTGGTCGCGAGGTTACCCTGGGCTTCTGGGTTTGGAGCAGCCAACCCATAAGCGTTACCTCCCCGATTTTGAAAACAGCGCAGCAAGAATTTTCTATCCCCGTTGCAGTAACCACGCAACCGCAATTTCTTGCCTTTCAAATTCAAATTCCGCCTGGTTCGGATCGCTTGTGGGTGGAATTTAACATGAAGCCTGTGCAATCAAATGGGGGTCAAAATCCCCCCGCCGCTTCTGCAGAAGGGCAAACAGATGTATCTGAGTTGGGAACTGCACGGCTCTTCTACGATGGCCTGGTTTTAGCGCCCGGTTCGAGGCCAGTGGATTCGGCGCCGCTTTTCCTTGATGAAAACGCATCTGCGGGTATCTGGGGCGATCAGCCGTTCCAAAACCTGCTGCGCAATGCTTCATTCGAAACCCCGGTGCCGCGAGTGAAGTCTCACTGGGATGATCTGGCGACGCAGGTGATGCCGGATAATGCCCGTCCCTCGTTAATGTTGGCGGCGCTTGCTGACCCGGCGGGTAGCGCATACTACTTTCGTATCGTTGCCCGGCATCTCTTTCAAACCTTTTGGGCACGTTTTGGCTGGGGGCATGTGCCGTTGGTGTGGGAATGGGTGTATGAGGTGTTAGCCGGAGTGAGCGGGTTGTGCCTGCTGGGCTGCCTGATCGGCGGCTGGCGAATGCGTCGCCGGTTGCCAGGAGATGTCATCCTGTTGGTTGCCCTGTGTATGGGGCTGGCATGGGGGCTTTCTCTAGCCCGCGGGGCAGTCTATCTGAATTATCCATTCTACTACTTTCCAACTGCCCGTCACGCTTATCCTGTTATCATTCCAACGCTGTTGTTTCTAAGCGCCGGCTGGCTAGGCTTGACAGGTGAATGGAAATTGGGCCGTGTCATCCTCCTTACGTTTTTGGCAGGTCTTGGGATACTTTCGATCTTCAGCATTGCTGTTTTTTATGGCAAAATATAAACATTAGAATTGATTTTTTACTGTTGAGCTGATTTTGGGTGGTAATTTATCGTTTCGCGGCGTTGATGTTTGGCGTGAGTAAAATAGCATACTTCAAGCGTTTGTAAGGAGGTCGCATCATGCGCGTCATAAAGGTCCTGCTATCGGCGTCCTTATTGGCCGGATTAGTCGGTTGCAACCTTATATGGAGGTCGCCCGTAACACCGACTGCCAACCCCAAAGATGCCATCGCGACAATGGTTGAGGCGACAACATCGGCAAAGGGCGCAACCGAAGTTCCTTCTTCCACTCAAACAGTTATGGAAACGCCAGTCGGCGAAGCGCCAACGCCTGTCGAGTCTGCTGCGGGCGAGGCGACGCCGGCGCTCGAGATGCCGATTGTGCCCGAAACGACGCCAACTCTTCCGGGGGTGGCGGTGGATTTGCCTCCCTTCGACGCTGGCCTGGAGCTGAACGTAATGTCCACGCGAGATCTGGAGGTGGCATTGCAGGCTGGCGCGCACTGGGTGCGCGTCAATGCTTTGAATTGGGCGGATATCGAGCCTAAGGAGGGCGCACGCAACTGGGCGGCGGCGAAGGCGCTGGAGGAGCAATTACGTCTGGCTGCCGCCTGGGGAGCCAAAACGATCCTGGTCGTGCGCACCACGCCTTCGTGGGCGCAGGCGGTACCCGGGATGCGTTGCGGCGCAGTGAAAGTGGAAAAGCTTGCCGCCTTTGCGCAGTTTGTCTATGAGGCTGTTTTGCGCTATAGCGCGCCGCCTTATCAGGTCGAATATTGGGAATTGGGCAATGAACCAGATGTTGACCCGGCGTTGGTTCCCCCCGATAACCCATTCGGTTGTTGGGGTGTGGCCAGCGATCCACACTACGGCGGCGGTATCTATGCCGAAATGTTGAAACAGGTTTCGCCGCGCATTCGCGCTGCAAACCCCAACGCGAAGATTCTGGTGGGCGGGCTTCTATTAGATTGCGATCCCTTGAATCCGCCGGCGGGTAAAAATTGCACCCCCTCGCGCTATCTGGAAGGTATTCTGCGCAATGGCGGCGGCGAATATTTTGACGGCGTCAGCTTTCACGCTTATGATTACTACTTCGGGCCCAACCGCTACAGCAACGCCAACTGGAACAGCACTTCGGATACGCTGGGGCCGGTGGTGATTGCCAAAGCGCGCTTTCTGCACGCAGTGCTGACCTCCTACGGCGTCCCGGACAAGTTCTTGATGAACACCGAGGCGGGCTTACTTTGCGGACGAACTGGAACTGAAGCAATGTGTCAAAGCGCGGAATTCCAACGTACCAAGGCGGCTTACGTCGCCTTGACCAACGCCGCCGCCCTGGCGGAAGGATTAAGCGGCAGCGTTTGGTACACTCTAAAGGGTTGGCGCGGCACGGCGCTGGTTGGGCCGCGCCACGAGCCGTTTCCTG
>DYGV01000155.1:0-4596 GCA_020724505.1 Anaerolinea thermophila | reverse complement strand
CTGCTTACGAGGCGTTCCGACAATCTGCCATGCGCCTATCGAGGGCGGTTTTTAGCCGACAAATCACGGAATACCCCGGCCTGTGGGGCTATGAGTTCACGCGCGAAGGTCAGAGGATGTGGTTGCTGGTCGCGCTGGATGGACAGAGTCGCGTGATTCGACTGCCCACCGCGCCGGCTTCGATCTATGACGCTTTGGGGAACACGCTGCCGCCGCTGGTGGAGATGACCATTGGCGCCATGCCGGTTTATATCGAATGGACGCCATGATCCAGCATCGCTAAATATTGTCAGCGCAGTTCTTTAAGCAAGGCGTCTATAGCAGCCTGAAGAACTGCATCCACGCGCCCCAGGATGCTGTCTTCGGTTACTGGAACAATAGTATCCGGCGTTACCCCGTTGCCTTCGATCACAATTTCCCCATCGGGCGTGACTGAACGTCCGGTGGGGAATTGCATGGTGAGATCGCCGGGTAGTTTGTACTGACCTTGGCCGACTTCGCCAAACGCTCCCGCGGTCGGGAAGTGACCTAGGATGATTGCTCGCCCATCATGTTGCATGGCGTATGCAAATCCCTCGCAGGCGCTGACGCAATCGGGACCGACCAGAACCGCTACGACTCCATCATAATACTGAGGAGCAGGGCGAATGCGGGTGGGGTATCCGGTCGACTCAAATTGACCGCTGTTTTGGTTGTAATAATAATTCTGATAGAGCGTAATCTCTTCCTTGAAGAAATAGGCGGCAAAATCCATCGCCATACCCAGTGAGCCGCCGGAGTTGGCGCGTACATCAATGACAACACCGGGAATGTCATTATCCAGCATGTTTTGAATATAGCGATCCCATAAGCGCGCCATCAGGTTCTGATCATCTTGAAAGGTGCTGATGCGAATATAGCCCAGGTTCGTATCCGGCAAGGTGTAGGCTTCGATGGGCAGGTTCATCTTATCTTCATTGAAGCTGGGGATGGTCTTGAACAGCGAATCATATTCATTTGCCGCTATTAGTTGCGCGCTTTTCGCCGTCGAATCGCCGGGATTCTTAAATTGCACATCAACACGGCTGCCAGGCTGGACGCGCGTCAGGAAGTTGACTTTGGCTAACCGCAGCGCGTGTTGGCTGGAATACGGCGCAAAGCCCGGCGCAACGCTTTGGATGGTTTCTGAAACGGGTTTTCCAGCCCAGGTCAGAATCTCCGCCCCGACTTGAATTCCCGCCTTCGCCGCTGGAAGATCTGGCAAAACCTCTTTGGCGATAATCCGTCCGTCGCTGAGCTCTGCCAGAACCAGCCCAAAGCCGCCGCCATATTCGCTGAAGAATGCCTGCTGATCAAGCGATAAACCCACATGACCGTCGGGTATCTCCAGGGTGAATTGGCGAAGCAAGTTATAAAACTCTTGCTGGTTTCGCACTTTCTCCGCCATTGGTATGTATCGTTCTCGAAGCTCTGACCACGGGATGTGTTTCAGGTCGGTGAACGGGTATTCTTGCGAGGCTTTGTCGAACAGCGCGCTGAAAGCCTGGGCGTAATCCAGGGCGGAAAAATCGTTGACCGCCGTGGCGCCCTCGATTAAAGTCAAAACCGGGCGCGATTCTTTGTAGATGCGAAAAGGTCTTTCATTCAGATCTACCAAGCTGTATCCGGCGGGCACCGGCGCAGTCGGATCATCAGCGGTGAATAGCTTTCCATCCTCGCCAAAATCGATGGGGAAACCTTGTTGGTCGTCTGGCGACCAGATGACCAGCGTTCCGCCTGTGATTTCATAGTCGTTTTCGGGATCAGTGATGGTCGAAGCATAGGCGTTTGACCAACCGGTGCCATCGCGCCGCTCCAAAAAAGGATCGCCCCAGGTGTTCGACCAATACGCTACAGCGAAAATTTGCAGACCGGTGTCCCCCTCGCCGTCGTTATCTACATCCAGATATGTCGCCTGTGGGATCATGGGTAACGACAAAGAGAAACTCAGTTTTTGATTGGCGTCAATATGCACCGGGCCGATGATTTGAGAGGGGAGGCTGAATTGAAATTCGCGGTCACGCCGCACAAAACCAGCCTGATCCTCCAGCATGACAAATGGCTCGGCGATGGTGCTAAGGAAAAACGGCGAGGTGTAGGGGATTTCGCCACTGATATAGACCGGCTCATCTGAATTGAGAGATGGAGGCTGTAAGGTGATGTTGGCGGGAATGGTGATGGTTGGCTCAGGGAGCGCGCTGGGAGAGGTGGACGGCGCAGTTGGCGAAGCGGATGGCGCAGGAGTAAACACCCGACAGGCAAGAAGGGCAAAAAGCGCCGAGAACAGGAACAAAATGTTCCAGGTAGCGTGATTATTTTTCATGTTCACCTCTTTCGCGCATCTGGTCAATCTTTTCGCTCAATTCCTCTAATTGCTGATGGAGTTTGCGAAGATCCTCTTGCGTTGGCATCCGACGCTGGTTCAGATAACGTTCTAATTCTTCATCGGTGATCCTCTGATTTTCGTGCGTCAGATGGAAATTGGGTTGGATGAGCTTTTCTAGCAAGGTCCTGCCTTCTTTATCTGTCAGGTCCCCTTGTCGCACCAGTGTCTGAACACGCCGTTTGATTTCATCATCGAATTGCCGCCAGAATTGAAGAGAAGAATGTAAGCCCCGCTGTAGAGCAGAGATTCGGTCGCCTCCGGCACGGATCAAGCTCATGAGGAAGGTATGGCTCAACGAGCCGCTTTGCTTTTTCTCTTGTTCCAGGATGATTTGTGTAAGGGTCAAAACAGTTAAATCCTCGCCGCTGGCATGGTCTATGACCTGGATTTCTGAGCCGCGGCGAATCAGCTCCGCGATCCCTTCTAGGGTGATATATTGTTTTGCCTCAGTATCATAGAGCTTGCGATTGGGGTAACGCTTGATGATAACCATTAAGCTTTCTTCAACTCATCAAGCTTTTTCGCTAACTCGGCTATTTTCTCGCCTAATGCTTCGATGTCGGCCTTGGTGGGGACGCTCATTCGTTCCAGGATATTTTCAATGCGGCGGGTAAGCTCTTCTTCTGCTTTCTCGGTTTGTTTCTTGCGCCTGTCAATGATTTCGTGTAGTAGCTTACGCCCGTCTTTTTCGGCGATCTCGCCGCGCTCGATCAGACGGTTAATAAATTCCTCCACTTCCTCTTGCGCCAATGCAAAAGCGCCAATGCCAGCTAGCAAGACTTTGCGCGCCGCCTCGAAGAGGTAATTTTGCTCCTCTTTTTCGTTTGGCTGTTCAACGGTCTCATTTGCCGTAGTTTTCGCAACCATGCTGTTCTCTCCTTTCTTCTCAAATGGGTTCGATAAACTTCTAGATACCCAAAGAGGTTTATAACGCGCCGCGTCAAAAAAATTATAGCATGTCGCATCACGCCGCGTCAAGCCATGATTGGTTGGTTTGCTTGACTTGACCTTTCATCTACACTATACTATCGTTGCTGCTCAAAGGATAAAGTTCGTCTGCTATTTTTTCCCACCGCCGCTTTTTCGCATGAGAATCCTCTCCCTGAGCGATACCCTGGTGACTTACATTTATAGCCCGCAAGTGCGAGCTCGTTTTCATGGGGTAGATCTCATTCTGGCATGCGGCGACCTGGCGTATTACTATCTGGAGTACGTCTATAACGCTCTAGATGCCCCATTATTCTTTGTGCGCGGCAATCACGATGCAGTGATCGAATATAGCACCGCCGGGCAACGCACTGCTCCGCATGGTTGCATTGATCTGCACCGACGAGTAGTTCAACATCGAGGCCTGCTCATTGCCGGCGTGGAAGGCAGCGCGCGCTATCGCCCTGGGCCGTTTCAATACTCGCAGGCGGAAATGTGGCAGCATGTGTTGCAGCTCGTCCCACGCCTGATGGCTAACCGTTTGATGTACGGTCGTTATCTGGATATTTTTGTCACCCATGCTCCGCCTACCGGAGTGCACGAGGGCAACGATTACACGCACCGCGGGGTAGATGCGTTTCGCTGGCTAGATGTCGTCTTTCGACCCACGTACCACTTTCACGGGCATATCCACATTTACAACCCAAATTCCCCGACTCAAAGTCTGCTCGGTGTTACCCAGGTGATCAATGCGTATGGGTTTAAAGAGGTGGAATTCGATTGCTGTTGACACCCGGCGCTAGCGGCAGATCAGGACTGGCTTTTCGCTTTCGCGCAATACATCGTTGACCGTGCTGCCCAACACTACCTCCAGCACCGGACTGAGGCCATAACCGCCCATGACGATCAAGTCACTGTTCAATTCTTGTGCCAGTTCCAACAGCGCCTGGCTAACCGCGCCCATTTTTAGATGGTAACCGGCTTTTACATGATGTTCTTCCAGATATTGGCGGGCGTTGTCCAGGGTCTCTTGACCGGAACGTGCATCTTCTGCAACGGTGATCACATCCAGCGGAATTTGCCATCGCCCAGCCAGATACGTGGCGAGGAATAACGCTTCGCGCGCCTTGGGGCTGCCATCAAATGCCAGTAGAGCACTGTTCAACGGCGACCGGGTTTGGGGCGTGGCCAGGACAGGGCGCGGGCAACGTTGGATCAGTTCATGGAAGCCTGAAGCCAACCGAGCCAGGGGTTGCGCTGCAGGG
>DYGV01000007.1:49009-58374 GCA_020724505.1 Anaerolinea thermophila | reverse complement strand
CAGACCTTTGCCCCGCTCACCCCGCAATCTGCCCCTAACCCAACCACAATCACCCGCTCAATGGTCTCCGCCCCATCCAGGGCATCCAAAACCCATTGGATCATGGGTTTGCCTGCCAGTTCGAGCAAGGCTTTAGGTTTGCCCTGGGTGAACGGGAACAACGGCTCGCCGGGCGCGGGCGTTCCTCCAGCAATAACTACTGCATCCATTTTCATAAAAGTCTTCCTCTATCGGTTCGGTTTTTAGGTTTCAGTTCAATTGTTGAAGCTGCGGCTCGAACCCCAGGCGATCCAGCAATTCGTTCAATTCGGCATAGGTGAGGCGGCGTTTTTTGCCGGAAATCGCAATCAAAGCGGCTTCCATCATATTTGTGCCAAATGAACGCCCTTCTAAAACCGGTGTGCTGGTCACCAAATATTTTACGCCCGCCTGGCAAAACTGCTCTACATCGGAGGGGGTAGTGGTGTTGGTGGCGATGACTTTACCTTCCAGACGATCCGGCATATGACGCTTCACATAATGACAATCTCCGGCAACCACTGTGCCCCAGGCGTAATATTCTTCCCACTTGGGAATGCGTTTCTCTTGCTTTTCGCCGGTGGGGTATAACCATTCGAACGGTAACCGACCGACGATTGGCAATAAGATGCGCGCCAACCGCTTCAGGCTTTTTTCGGAGCGCACCGCAAACGGCAAACCCAGACCAAACATCAGATCGCCGAAGACGCACTCATAACCCGCATCGAGAAACGACTTCGACATGCCCCAGCGATCTGCGCCGCTGACGATGAATGCCTTTCTACCCCTCGCCGCCACATAATCGCCAATCTTCCGATCTATAAACGTTGCCAGTTTGTTTTCGAGTGTATTTTTCAAGCCCGCGCCATCCACGATTGGAGTTTGCTTGACGTAACGTACCATGGGCTGGACAGAGTAAAGCGGGTACCAACGATCATCCACTTGTAACCCCAGGTCTGCTCCGCCAACGCCAAAGGCATCCACCTGACCATCCAATTCTTTGTATAGCTGGGCGGCTTTCTCCATATCGCCATCGGTGCCGATGCGCTCAATGATGACCTTCTCTCCCAAAAGCTCAACTTCGACAGCTTTGTTGCGCTTGGATGAACCAATACTGATGCTAACTGCGCGCTTCATCCAGACGCCTCCTTTCTTCATAAATCATTTTTATAAAATTTGCACCTTTCAAGCGGTTATCAAAAACTGCCTGTGGTGGGTTGAGTATACTCTTAACCGCGCAAATCTGTAAGCCTTTGAACCACGCCTCGTTCATGCCGTTGTAGCATAGTGATATAATCCGATTACACCTCGAACAGAAAGGAGGCGAAACGATCCCCTGCATCCTTATTCATTCCTCAAGTCTCCCCCTCATTAAGATAATAACTATCCACCTGCCTTTAGCAGCATTTTCCCTTGTAGCACTCCTCAAAGGAGAAGTCCTGGATGGAAATTCCGAAATACGCTTTCTTCCGCGGCAAGATTGTTCCTTATAGTGAGGCCAAAGTTAGCGTCCTCACCCATGCGCTCAATTATGGCACTGCCGCCTTTGGCGGTATGCGCGGGTATTGGAATTCAGACGACGAGCAACTCTATCTTTTCCGCCCGCAGGATCATTTTCGGCGCTTCTTGAACTCAGCGCGGATGTTGTTGATGAATTTCGATTACACCCCGGAAAGCCTGACGGAAATTACCACGGAATTGCTCCGCACAGAAGGTTATCGTTGTAATGTATATGTGCGTCCACTGGCTTTCAAATCGGACGAGTCTATCGGTGTGAAGCTGCACGATCTGACCGACGAAATCTCCATTGTAGCCATCCCGTTTGGCAGCTATGTGAAGAACGAGACCAATGCCCATGTGACCATCTCTTCCTGGCGGCGCGTGGATGACAACATGATCCCCGCGCGGGGCAAAATTAGCGGCGCTTACGCAAACTCCGCCTTTATCAAAACCGATGCTGTCCTGGCGGGCTTTGATGAGGCTTTGGTGCTTACCCAGGAGGGGCATATCTCCGAAGGCAGCGCCATGAATGTCTTTATGGCGCGCGACGGCGTTGTGATCACCCCGCCAATCACTGAAAACATTTTGGAGGGCATCACGCGGCGCACTGCGATTGAACTGCTCCGCCAGGAGCTTGGCGTAGAGGTGATTGAACGCCCTATTGACCGCACCGAAATTTACCTGTGTGATGAATTCTTTATGACCGGCACCGCGGCGCAAATCACTGCGGTCACGCGCGTGGATCATCGCCCAATTGGAAACGGCTCGATGGGTCCGATCACCAGCCGGCTGCGCCAGGTCTTTGACGAGGTCGTCTATGGCAGAAGACCAAAATATCACCAATGGAACGTGCCAGTCTATAAGGAGATAACAGAAGCCGTAACTTAACTAAATTCTGAGCTGCGCCCACGGTCTACGTCGCTGAAAGAGGCGCAGCTCAGTTTTTGAAGGTATGGAGAATGCGAGCAGAGCATCGAGCATCCATTCATTTGCCGGTTTTCCATTATTTTGTTCAACTCGCCTTAATGGTGCCCTTCCTCCCTCCAATTATAGAGTTTCATATCCTCTCCTGATGCCTGCGTCGTAATATCCGGCGTCTTTTTAACGAACAACGCCGCACAAGAGAACATCCACCCCACAACGTCCACATCCCGACCGCCGGAGCGGCATCGTTGTGCTCGGTGACATTCATCCCGCTTATGTTGGGAGGGCGGAGCGCGGGAAGGTATCATTCTGATTGTTAATGGCCTTCGAATTGCAGCAGCGCAAAACGACGCCTGGAGCAAAAAGGTGATAACGAATGACTGCGATAGCCAGGTGAGCTTACTGCTCGATTGCCTGCGCCTGGAAGCACTCGAAAGGAAAGCCCAGGCTCTGGCTGCTTACACGCCGGCGGATTGGGAAAGCGTAATGAGCGCGGCGGAGCTGCGCGGCGTCCAGCCGCTGCTTGCCTGGCGACTTTCCCATGGGGCGGAAAAACTTTCGTTGCCGCAGAATTGCCAAGAGGAACTACAACGCAGTTTACTGAACTGCGCCGGTCGTAACATCCAGCGTTTTCACGGCTTAGATGCTATTCTTGCGCGGATGGCTGAAATTCACACCCCGGTCATTCTATTAAAAGGCGCCCACCTGGCGAAATTTGTCTATCCACATCCTGGGGCGCGTCCAATGGGCGATCTGGACCTGCTTATTCCACAGGATCGGTTAGACCGGGCTCACCAGGTGCTGACCTCGATGGGTTACACTGCCAAGCGCAATTTTTCTATCCAATGGGAAATGAAGATGCATCATCATCTGCCGCCCTATCACCTAGACAACGAAATCGTCGAGCTGCATTGGACGATCGCCTCACCATCCAGCACGCTAACAATAGACCTAGAGGGACTGTGGCGACGGGCGCGCCCTGCTCCCGGCCGTAACCCGTCTGTTTGGCTGTTATCGCCGGAAGATTTGTTACTCCATCTGTGTTTGCATCTTTTACAAGATGAGTTCTTCGGCGGGGTCAGACGCATTTACGATATCGCCCAGGCGTTGGATTTCTATCAGGCAGAGCTGGACTGGGAGACGCTTGCGGCCCGCGCTCGCCAATGGGGAAGCGCCAAAGGATTATTCCTGATCTTATATCTGGCGGCCAAGCTGTTCAACGCCCCTCTGCCCAGTGGATATTTAGAACAGTTGCAGCCGCCGGACTTCAGTCCTCAAGTCGAGTGCCTGGCGCGTCAACGGGCGCTGAGTGTTGCCCGCCCGTCGAAGTTGGATTTGCACCCCAACCTGGCTCGTTTGTGGCGCCGTCAATCGCTGTCTCGAAAAGCCGCTGCGCTGTTTCATTCGCTTTTTCCGGACCCGAAAATCATCGCTTCAAAATATAATCTGCAACCGGGGTCGCGCAAAGTGTACTGGTATTACAGCGTACGAATAAAGGACCTGCTCGCTCGATACGGCCATCAACTGTGGCGCTTGCTCAGCGGCGACCCCCGCTTGCATCAGTTGGCCGCGGAGGAAAACTTGCTCAGCGATTGGTGTGTTGGATCAAAATGGCTGCGTTGATTTCTTTGCAGCAAAGCAATTCTAAAGCACAACTTCATTTCCCCCCAGAACTGTCATCAGGCTATTCCAGATCAACGCGTCGGGGCGCAAATAATGATAGTAATAGTTCAAGTTGCGCGCCGCCATAGCCCATCTTTCTTCGGGACGCGTATAAAGCTCAACCACTTTCGCCGCGCATTCTTCCGCTGTTGTGAATTCCAGATAATTCTTGCCGGCCTCAAAACCGCCGGGGACGAAGTAGTTCAACCGTTCGGCGACAATCGCTTTTGAAGCGGCAACATACTCTGCCAGCTTCCAGCTATTTGAACCCTCCAGGCCAGTCGTCGTAACGCAAATATCCGCCTGATGCATCAGATTCAGATAACGATGCTTATGGACGACCCTGGCGTCTTCCAGCAAAGCATCCGGGTAATGTTTCTGCGAATACTCGTTGGGGATCAAACCGCCAATGAAATGCGCCCCAAATTCCTTGCGCAACAGGCGAATACAATCCACCCGCATCGAATTGATGCGCTCACGCTCCTCCGCCTTTTCGACCGTATCAGCGCGCTCTGGCCTCCACAGGCGGGTGATGAACAGGATCAACGGTTCTGAGTTCACCTTGGGCGCGCCCTCGAACCGCCCGATTTCAGAGGTGAATACTGAGGTTTTGATCATCAAGAGCCTGGCCAGCGCAGGATTAGCCCGCAGAAGTTGAACAACGATCTCGCGCGGATGGGCGCTCCAAAACGCCCGCCGATATAAAAAGTCATGGCGGCTATAAACCAAATAGCCCAACCCCAAAGGGCGAATTTTATCGCCTTGCGGCAGGCTCGCCGCTATTTCCGAGCGGTAGCTGCGCTTGAAATAGAAATCCACTTCGTTCAGGTCAACCCGATCCGATAGATGACAGGTATCTGCTGTGTCATAAACTGCCTGATAGCGACGCTCTACTTCGACGCGCAATACGGAGTTCCCAATCATTTTCCCGGAATAACCTTGCATTCGGATAGGATGCAGGCGAATCAGTTTTCTGTGCGCCAATTCGCTAAATCCAGCGTAAATTTGCAGCAAGTGTTCGGAAGCTGAGGGGCAAAACAGTTTGCATTCTATCATCATGGCGTTCTCATCTCCGGTTCGTAGAAATTTTACTGGATGTTGAGCGCGATTTGCAACTCAACACCTTCCATAGCGAAGCAAGATTGACCATCGAAATCATCTCCCCCCACAAACAAGAGAAAACGCATCTTCACATCGAAGCCACGCAGGGCTGGGTGGCGCTGAGGCTGCAAGAGCTATGGGAATATCGGGAGCTGTTATATTTTCTAACCTGGCGCGATATCAAAGTGCGCTACAAACAGACGGTGTTTGGCGTTGCCTGGGCAGTCATCCAACCCTTTTTCACCATGATCGTCTTTAGCCTGTTCTTCGGCAAATTGGCAAAGGTCCCCTCCGATGATCTTCCCTATCCAATCTTCAGTTACGCCGCCTTGCTACCCTGGAACCTCTTTGCCAGCTCCCTGGGGCAATCTGCCAACAGCCTGGTGAACAGCGCCAATTTGATTAAAAAGATTTACTTCCCGCGCCTGGTTATACCCCTTTCCAGCGTGCTTTCAGGGACAGTGGACTTTGCCATCGCCTTCACGATACTGCTGGGGATGATGATCTACTACGGCATCCGCCCCACATCAACAGTTTGGCTGCTCCCCTTTTTCCTGCTTCTTACGTTAATCACCGCTCTGGGGGTGGGCGTCTGGCTTTCGGCCTTGAACGTGGAATTTCGCGATGTGCGCTATGTGGTCCCTTTCCTGATCCAGTTCTGGTTGTTCGCCACCCCGGTAGCTTATCCCAGCAGCCTCCTGACAGGCGGCTGGCGCATCCTCTATGGGCTAAATCCCATGACCGGCGTGGTCGAAGGTTTTCGCTGGGCGCTGTTGGGAACGCAGCCTCCCAGCGCCATGCTGGGGGTGTCGGCATTTATCTCCCTGGCAATCTTTGTCAGCGGTGTGCTTTATTTCCGTCGCATGGAAAAAGGGTTTGCAGATCTGGTTTAGGCATGTCGAACGTTGCCATTCACGTCGAACACCTGAGCAAAAAATACCGCCTTGGCCAACGACAAAGCGACAGCAAGTACCGCACACTGAGCGAATCATTGCTCGAATGGGTCAGCGCCCCTTGGCGCAGGCTGAGCAGGAAAGACCATCGCCCTTCAGAGAACATCATTTGGGCGCTTAAGGATATCTCCTTCGATGTTCAACAGGGCGAGGTGATGGGGATCATTGGGCGCAACGGCGCTGGAAAAAGCACACTGCTCAAAATCCTCTCCCGCATCACAGAGCCAACCGCAGGCTCGGTAGATCTCTATGGACGAGTTGGATCGCTGTTGGAGGTTGGCACAGGCTTCCACCCGGAGTTGACCGGCAGGGAAAATATCTATCTAAACGGCGCAATCCTGGGCATGAAACGCACCGAAATCGAGCGCAAGTTCGACGAGATCGTAGATTTTGCCGAAGTGGAGCGGTTTATTGATACACCTGTGAAGCATTATTCCAGCGGTATGTACCTGCGTCTGGCGTTTGCGGTGGCAGCGCATTTAGAGCCGGATATTTTACTGGTGGATGAAGTGTTGGCGGTCGGCGATGCGCAATTTCAAAAGAAATGCCTGGGGAAAATGGGTCAGGTAGCGCAGCAAGGGCGGACGGTTTTGTTCGTCAGTCACAATCTGGCCGCAATCAGTTCGATGTGCAAGACGATCATAGTACTGGAGAGCGGCAGGCTCAAATTGAAGGGGCCGACCGCTCAAGCCATAGACTACTATCAGTCCACGCTGAACGCTCAAGAGGATGAAAGCAACGATTTCTTGCCACGCAGCGCGGCCAGATTTAGAAACCCGATGATTGCTCCAGACCATCAAGCTGAGACCTCGATACAAAGCGGCGAACCCTTTTCAGCCTGTATTGACCTCATCGTTGGCAAGGAATTCGTCGGTTACGATCTGTTTTGCATCTTAATGGACAGCCTCGGCAATATCGTTGTTCACGCTCACACTGATAACCGTAGTTTCCACCACGCACTTGCGCCGGGCGCGCTGAAGGTGAAAGTATCCTTCCCTTCTTTGTGGCTAAAACCTGGCCTCTATAGCTTGCATTTCAAATTGATCGGCGCTGCCCTGGATGGCGAGAAAATCCGACTGCTCTCCGACCATGTTCCCCTTTCTGTAAGCGGAGAGGCTGCCGGGGAGGCGCTGCTTGGCGTCTTAACCCCGCCGCTTCAATGGGCGATTCATACAACTGATTGAGGCCTACCAGCCTGGCGGCCTGACAAATCTTGTCTATATGGGGCGTTTGTGTTGAATCAAAAGAAATTTATGATTTTGCTCACCGAAGGGATCGGGCTACGTAACTTCTTCATGACGCGCTTTTTATCTCTGCTTTGCAATGAGGGGCAGGTCATCGTCTGGCATGCTTTGCCAGAGCAAATTGTCCATGCCTGCGATCATCCAGCCGGGGACAGAGTGCGCTGGCAACCTTTGCCAAAGCATCGTGAGGGGCAATTGTCTTATCTGTTCCGCCGCGCCAAGCTCACCGCTCAACTGTATTGGCAGAACGAGCCAGGGACGGATGTGGTGTTGAAGCGGACAATGGGTAAAGGAAAGGGAGTATATAAGCTGCGCAACTACTTGGCGGAAACGCTTGGGCGCGCTTATAGTCGCTCGCACGACCAGATCCTCTGGTTGGATGCAATGCACGCCAGGGCGGTGAGACAAAGCCGTTATTTCGTGGACTTTCTGGAGTTCCTCAAGTTCGAACGCCCCGATGCGGTTTTTTGCACCCATCAACGCTCCCCATTGGCAATACCTGCCATGCTGGCAGCGAGACAATTGGGCATCCCCAGCGCGACGTTCATCTATTCCTGGGATAACCTTCCGAAGGGACGCATGGCTGTCCACGCTGATTATTTTTTGGTGTGGAGTCAACACATGAAGGACGAAATGCGGAATTATTATCCGGACGTAGCTGAGGAGCGCATCTTTATCACTGGCACCCCGCAGTTCGAACATTATTTCAATTCGGCGCTTTTGGAACCGCGCCTCGAGTTCTTGCGCCGCCACGGCCTGGACCCAAGCCGCCCTCTGGTGTGCTTTTCAGGCGACGATCTGGATACCTCCCCGTATGACCCCCAATATTTGGCCGACCTGGCTGAGGAGCTCCAAGCCATTCCATTGTCGGAACGCCCACAGATTATTTTTCGCCGCTGCCCCACCGACAGCGGCAGCCGTTATCGCCCCATTCTGAAGAGGTATCCAGAGATTGCGAACGTTGAGCCGCAATGGTTTGCCCTGGCAAACAATGATTGGTCTAAAGTGATCCCAACCCAGGACGATGTAAAGTTACTGGTCAATACGGTGGCCCATTCAGACGCTGTGATTAACGTTGGCTCCACTATGGCAGTGGATTTTGCTATCTTGAACAAGCCCGCTATTTACCTGGCTTATAACCCCTCTGGTTGGAAGGCGAGCGACGCCTGGAACATTGATCAAGTTTATCGCTTTCCCCACTTCAACCCAATGCAACGGTTTGAGCCGGTAGCATGGTGCAGTTCAAAAGAAGAACTCCGCCCAGTGGTGATGCAATCTCTGCAGGATCCACAACGCAGAGCAGAGAATCGGCGCGCCTGGCTGGAATTTCTGGCCCAAACGCCCCTCGACCGGGCCAGCGATCGCTGTGTGGAAGCGCTACTCAAAATCTCACAGAAGCACAAAACCCTGTGATGCATATCCTCTATATCTGCAACGAATATCCGCCGGCTTCTGGGGTGGGCGGAGTAGGTATTTTCACTCGCACCCTGGCTCGCGGATTGGCCAATACCGGATTTCAGGTTAGCGTCATTGGCCTCTATCCACCTGACCAGAGCGGGATATTCACCGACAACGGGGTAAGCGTGATCCGCCTGCCGCGTTTTCAACTCCCTCAAATTAACGGATTGCTGAATTCGTTCCTGCTCTCCAGCGCCATTTCCCGCCTGGATCAAAAGAGCCGCATAGACATCATCGAAGGACCTGAAATGAGCCAGGCTTACATTGGAGGAGCAAAGCAAGCAAAAAGGATCATCCGGCTCAATGGGGGGCATCACTTTTTTCGCTATACCCTGGGCAAAAAGAAGCCGCTCTTCTGGCGCGGACTATGGGAGCGTTGGTCTTTTTCACGGGCTGAGGCGCTGTGCGCTGTGAGCCGCTTTGTCGCCGAAATGACCCGCCGGTTGTTGAATTTAGGGGATATAGAAATTCCAATCCTTCCCAACCCAGTAAACGCCGACGTCTT
>DYGV01000007.1:17076-48999 GCA_020724505.1 Anaerolinea thermophila | reverse complement strand
CTATGCCGTACATACCTGAAACAGATGGGGCGATACTTTTTATCGGTACACTCTGCGAAAAAAAGGGCATTCGGCAACTGGTTCAAGCCATGCCGGAAATTGCCGCTCATGTTCCCCATGCGCAGCTCTGGGCGGCGGGAAGGGATACCCTGAACCCGCGCACCGGACACTCGTTCATCGCAGATTTACAGAACGATATTCCTGATAAGCTCAGAGAGAAGGTTACTTTTCTTGGCCCAATTCCGAATGAGGACTTGCCTCGTCTCATCGCGCGGGCGCAGGTGTGTGTATATCCCTCGCACATGGAAGCCATGCCCATCGCCTGCCTGGAGGGTTTGGCCTGCGGCAAAGCGGTGGTTTTCAGCCAGACGGGGCCAGGGCCTGAGTTGATTGACGATGAGCAGGACGGCCTGTTATGCGATCCTTATGATCCACAATCTATCGCCAGCCAGGTGGTCAGGCTTTTGGCCGACGTTGAATTGAGGCGAAAACTAGGCAGCCAGGCGAGACAAAAAGCGCTTCAGCAATTCTCGCTGGATGTCTTGCTGAAGAGAAATATCGAGTTCTATCAAAAATGTCTCGTTTGAGCGACAAAATCATATGCAGATCCAAAAGCTCCTCGTTGTCACCCATGTCGTCCATTACCAGTGGCGCGGTCAGCTTTATGCGTATGGCCCCTACGCACGTGAAATAGACATCTGGGCGGATCTGCTTCCTCAACTCATGATCGCTGCGCCTTGCCGTCGCGAGATTCCACCCACGGATGCCCTTCCCTTCACCCGCTCGAACATTCGCATCTGTCCTCAAATTCAGATGGAGGGGCAGAAGTGGGGAGAAAGATTCATTCAACTTCTGACTTTGCCTCGGCTGATATTGGATCTGGCGAGGGCGATGCGTCAAGCAGACGCTATCCACGTGCGTTGTCCGGGCTATCTGGGTTTAGTTGGATCAATCTTAGCGCCTCTGTTCTCCCCTTATCGGATTGCCAAGTATGCCGGCCAGTGGAATGGTTTCCCCGACGAACCGTTAAGCTGGCGGTTCCAACGTCGTATCCTGCGTTCTGGTTGGTGGAGAGCGCCAGTCACAGTCTATGGAGAATGGTCGGCGCAACCAAGGCGCGTGATCCCTTTCTTTACCTCGATTATGGATGAGGGACAAATTGAAAGAGCGAAACGCAGCGCTTCGATTGAACGTCCGCGCTGCCCTATACGTATTCTTTTTGTTGGCCGCCTGACCTTAGAAAAGAATGCACATGTCTTGCTCAGCGCGTTGCAGCGCCTCCAGAAAGAAGGCCTTCAATTTGAATGTCGCATTGCAGGAGGGGGCCCCCTGCAAGAGAAGTTAGAGCAACAGGCGGCTTCATTGCGTTCCGCGGTGAAAATCCTGGGGCCTTTGCCTGTTCAACAAGTGTTTGAGCAGTACGAATGGGGGGATATTTTGGTATTGGCATCCGAAACCGAGGGCTGGCCGAAGGCAATCGCCGAAGGGATGGCTTTCGGTTTGGTGTGCATCGGCTCCAACCGAGGCATGACCTCCAGAATGCTAGGCGAGGGGCGAGGGATACTCATCGAACCAGGCGATGAACAGGCGCTGATTTTCGCGCTGAAGTCGCTTGCACAAGATACGCAAGCTTTCCGCCTCATCTCCCAAAAGGCTTCAGCCTGGGCGCAGCAATATTCATTGGAGAAATTACGCCGGGCTATATCCGAATTATTAGCCCAAACCTGGGGCCCGCCTTATCGGAACTGAAAAACTCTTAGGCGGTTCTCTCAGCAAATTTGTAATAGATCGCCCTCTCCTCTTCCCCAAACCCCTTCCCATTCCCCAACGTTAGGAGAGGGGAAAGGACAAGGGGTCGGGGTGAGGAATTGTTCAAAGGCAGAACGAAAACGCCATTGGTCAAAGACCCATTCATGAAAACAGGAGTCGTGCATCTGGTAGATAGCCTGCAAATTGGCGGGGCAGAGCGAATGGCGGTCAACATTGCCAATGGGTTATCACGCGCGCATTTCCAGCCTCACCTGTGCGCCACACGTCTGGGCGGTCCGCTGCAGAAGGAACTGGCGCCAGATGTTCAGTACCTCTATCTAAGTCGACGCGCCCTTCTGGATTTGCCCGCCCTTTGGCGTTTGAGAAATTACATTCGCCAAAACCATATTCGCCTCATCCATGCTCATGGGACAACATTGTTCATCGCCGGTTTAATCCGGCGGCTTTGCCCTGAATGCAAAGTGATCTGGCATGTACATGCCGGGGCGCTCGTTCATCAGAGGCGAAAGCGAATGGTCTATCGTGTCCTCGTGCGCAATGCAGACGCTATCTTGGCGGTGACGCGCGCGCTGACAGCCTGGGCCAAGACCGACCTGCTTTTTCCAGCCCATCAAGTCTGGTACGCGCCTAATTTCATCCTCGTCAATCCGCAGATGGAGGGTGAAGTCGTCGAGCTTCCGGGGGCGGCAGGGTTTCGCCTGGTCTGCGTGGCGAATATTCGCCCACCCAAAGATCAAATGACCCTATTGCGGGCGTTCAAGTATGTGGTCGAAGGCGAGCCTCGAGCGCGCCTGTTTTTGGTGGGCGCCGAAGGAGAAAGCGCCTATGCCCGCAAAATTTGGGCGGAACGAGACGCTCTCAACTTGAAGCAACAGGTGGTCTGGTTAGGAAAGCGCGAGAATGTGCTAAGCATTCTTTCCGCCTGCGATGTTGGCGTTTTATCCTCCATATCGGAAGGATTTCCCCTTGCGCTGCTCGAATATGGAGCGGCGGGTTTGGCTGTGGCGGCCACGCAAGTGGGAGAATGCTCCGAGATCCTCGACCATGGAAACGCTGGAGCCTTGATGCCCCCGCGCGATCCCCGCGCCCTGGCCGACGCATTGCTCATGTTGTTATCCAATCCAGAGCGTCGTGCCGCGCTTGGCCGTTCTCTTCAGATGCGGATCGAACGTCATTACAACCCGGAAGTGAGCCTGCAGGCCGTCGAAGCAATCTATTCTCGCCTCCTCTGTCTTTGATGGGTTTATCTTTAGAGAGAGCAATGTTCAGCGGCTCTGGAAGCGTTTAATGAATCAGGATCCAATTAGCTCTTCCGAAAATGTTACGCAGCTAACGCTCGACGCGCGGGATAATTCGTCTCAGTTGCATCTGAACCTGCCCGTGTTCTTGTTCTTTGGCGTGTTTACAAGCTGTGTATGGTGGATCATCTTTGAATACGAAAAAAGGGCGGAGCTTATTACCACCGGCTACTTTATTATCCTGGCTTTCATCGGTACGTTATTGTTATTGCGCAGGAATACTATTGGCGCTCTCATGCTCATTGCATATCTCTCTGTTTTACAACCCGCTTTGCGCGCTTACTCTCAAATCCTGCCCTATTTGGCTTTAGAGTATCTGGTCATCTTCTGGGCCATCTTGATCTTACTTCTCCAGCTCAGGCGCTCCTCGTTAAGCGCGCCTATCTTATTTTATGGCGCCTATTTGCTCTTGGAGCTGACCGGGACATTCCTATCAAAAAACCCAAACTTGATGCGCGGCGTCCTCGTTCCGAGTCTGGCGCTGGGTTTCACCCTGCTCATTTCTACACGAGTGCGCATCCACTCTTCACAGCTCAACAATGTTCTCACTGCCTACTTGATCGGCGCCATCAATTTAGCGCTGCTCATTAGTTTGAGTTACCTGAGCGGCGCTTCGATACACTGGGGAAGCGACTCGAACATTGACGCCGCGGGAGGGATGGGACCCAATCAAATCGCGTCTCTACTCGGAATCGGCGTGATTATCTGCATCATTTTCTTTGAAGAAAGCGACCAGACCAGCAAATGGCTGCACCTCCTTCCCGCGACATGGATGGCTTTCTTGATGATGCTGACCTTTTCGCGCACCGGCTTAGCCTTGGTCCTCATTGCCTTGCTCGTCTATTACGGCATCTTTCAGCCCAACCGCTTACGTTCGTTTATCAGCCTCGTCATGCTCAGCCTGCTGGGCGCTTTGATTTTTATGCAAGTGGTAGATATTACAGGTCGGGCGGCGGTCAATCGCTATACTGACCTAAGCCCCACCAATCGCCTAGATCTGGCGCGTTATGGTTGGCAACTATTTCTGAACAATCCTTTATTTGGGGTTGGCACCGGGAACTTCCACCTCTATATGGAATCGGCGGCCTACTTTGGTCAAACCAGCGGAGCGCATAATGAACTGATCCGCGCTGCGGCAGAACATGGCATCCCGGGCGTTATTTTCTGGAGCGGGTTCGCAATCAGCAGCCTCTGGTTAGCGTATCAATCCGCAGCTGGCAAAGCGCGAGCATTACGCCTTCTGTTTTTGGCGGTGTGCTTCGCCTACACGTTCACCAGCGGCTTGAAATTGATGACCCAACCTTTACTGCTGTTATTAGCTTATTCCGCGCTACTCCCAGAAGAACCAGAAGAAGTTGACGCTCTATGGGCATACCCAACCTATCGAGAACAAGAAGTCAACTGACAATTTTTCAATCATCCAGCACGATGCGGCCGCGTTTGTGCTTTGTTGGCTCCATGTTAGGTAAACACGCCGGTTACCCGCCGGATTACGCCGAGACACTGGCAAAACTGTTCATTCAGGCAGACTATTCGGTGAGACTGGTTTCCACCTCACCATACCGTCTGCTCCGCCTGGCGGACATCATCGGATCGTTGATTCTCTGGCGCAACCAAACCGATCTCTTCTTGATCAACGTCCATAGCGGAAAAGCATTTGGGCTGGCGGACGCCGCCAGTTTGACTGCCAGATGGCTCCGAAAGCCTGTGATACTCATGCTGCACGGCGGCAATTTGCCCGATTTTACCAGTCGCCACCCGCATTGGGCGCAGCGCGTCTTTTCCCGTGCAACGGCGATTACTGCGCCCTCGCGTTACCTGGCGGAATGCGTCCTTTTGCCCCAAACCGCATATATTATTCCCAACGTCATTCCCATTGAAAATTACCCTTTTCGCCTGCGCCGCCGGGTGCAGCCGCGCCTGATCTGGATGCGCACGTTCGAGGCGGCCTATCACCCTTTGATGGCGGTTGAAACCCTTCGGCTGTTGCTAAAATCGTTCTCCGATGCTCATCTGACCATGGCTGGTCAGGATCAGGGGATGTTAGAACAAGTGGGAAAACAAATCGCCAAAGATGGCCTGGAGCAGCACATCCGACTGGCCGGTTATTTGCACCCGCCGGCAAAGTTGCGAGAATTCTCTCAAAACGATATATTCCTCAACACCAACCGCATTGACAACATGCCCATCAGCCTCATCGAAGCCGCTGCCAGCGGGCTGCCGGTCATCGCCACAAATGTCGGCGGCATTCCATTCCTGGTTCAACACGAGACGACCGCGCTGTTGGTGGAAAATGGCGACGCGTGCGGCATGGCCGAAGCCGTGAGACGGCTACTCTCCGAACCGAAGCTGGCCGAGCGGCTTTCTCAAAATGGTCGTTGTCTCGCCGAGACGTTCACCTGGAAGCGAGTGCAAGTTCTATGGGAGGAATTATTCGCACAACTTCTACAACAATGAAAGCCGTCATGATCCTGGCGCTTCTGGGCGCTTTCCTCATTTTGTTCCGCCGAGAAATTTGGCGCGCCTTGCAAACCAACTATGCTGGTTGGATGACGGTTTCTGCCCTTCTCAACGACGGGGATTTCTCTCAACTCGACTCATCTTTGCAACACATAGCGCGTGAAAATTGCCGCGTGATCTGGTTTCAAGCCGCCCTGGCCGGCCAAAGGTACGATTTTCAATCCCAAAGGGCGGAATGGATTGAAGCCCTGCGCTGTTCGCCCAGATATGTTCCGCTGCTGCGCAAGTTTGCGCCTCAAGACAAAGAACTAGCTCAGCAGGCGGCGCAACTTCAACCCACCAGTGCCCAAGCCTGGTTCTGGCTGGCAGAGCTGACCGCTGAAGAAGCGCCGGAGCAGGCGATCGGCTTCTATCGCCGTGGCTTAGCAATAGACCCCAGCAGCGGTTGGGACTGGGTCTGGCTAGGCCGATTGTTGGAAGAGCGAGAGCCGCAAGCCGCAATTCAAGCTTACGCGCGCGCTTGTTTTCTGGATGATCCCGGCCTGCATGGCTGTTACGGTGCAGGTTACATGTCTGAAAGAATCGGCGATCTGCAAGCAGCTATCCGGTTTTATCGCCTTTCGTCGTTTCCCAAGGCCCAAGAGCGCGCCGCCGAGCTGGAGCAACAAATCTTTCCCTCTCCCTGAGCCATGACCGTTTCGCAATTCGTCATCCGCAAACTCGCTGCGACAGACATCGAAGCCGTGATAGCAATTCACCTGGAGCAATTTCCTCATTCTCGCTCTAGCAGCCTGGGTAAACCTTATCTGCGGAAGATGTACCGTTGGTTTATGGAGACTCAGCCCGCGTTATCCTTTGTAGCCATACAGTCTGATCGGGTGATAGGCTTCGCAGTGGGGGCGATCGGGGGTTATGGCCGCAAGATCTTTCGCTATGCACTGGCTGAAATCGTCCTTGGCCTGGCGCGGCGACCTGGTCTGTTGTTTCAGAGACAGACCTATACATTATGGAACAGTTATTTGCGCGGGTTGCTGCCTGCTCCGCGCTCAACACCCGCGCGCCAAGCTGCACAATCGCCGGTCATCATGCGCTGCTCATTGAGCAGCATCGCCGTCGCCCGGGCAGCACAAGGTCAGGGCGTGGGCAAAGCGCTTATCGCCGCGCTGGAAGAAAACGCACGTCTCCTGGGCGCAACGCGGATGACGTTGAGCGTGGCCAGCGATAACCTGCCGGCGCGCCGTCTGTATGAAAGTTGCGGCTGGCAATGCATGGAAGTTTCCTCGTTGCCAACCTCCGTCGTTTATGTCAGGCGTCTATCGGATTGAGCCATTGAACCTCTGGGAGCGCATCTACTCCGCATCCCCTGTTTGGCTGCAAAATGTTGGCGTCAGCATTTATGGCGTCTTCTGGCGGCATCAGCGCTATGGCGGAAATTTCCCAGAACTTGTCGCCCAATTTCAAAAACGTGAACGTTTCTCCTTCGACAAGTGGCGAGAATATCAAACCGTGCAGTTGCGAGCATTATTGCTTCATGCCAGCCAGACAGTCCCTTATTACCGCCATTTGTTCAACTCGCTAGGGTTGCGAACGCAATTATTGGAAAATTTTTCATTGGAACATCTATCCAGCCTCCCCCTGCTGGAAAAAGAAACTATTCGCAGGAATTCGAACGACTTTCTTAATCAGAGGCTAGACCGCCGCCATTGCCATATAGAGCATACCAGCGGGACGACTGGAACGCCCCTGGCTATCTTCAGATCAACTATGAGCGAGCGAGCCACCAGCGCCGCCTACGAGGCGCGTGTTCGACGTTGGGCGGGAGTAAATTATCGCATGAGCCGCGCCATGATCGGTGGTCGAATAGTCGTTCCGCGCACACACGCCCAGCCTCCGTTCTGGCGCTATAACCTGGCCGAGAGGCAGCTCTATCTCTCCGCTTTTCACATCTCCCCGGCAAATACGCCCGATTACGTCCATGCTTTAAACCATTTCCAACCCGACTATCTCGTAGGTTATGCTTCCGCGCACTTCTTCCTGGCGCGCAACGCCGAAGAACAGGGGTTGAAACTTTATCGCCCCAAAGCCATTTTGACCAGCAGCGACTCATTGACCCCACCGATGCGCCAACTGTTGCAGCGCGTCTATAACTGCGAGGTATTTGATGGCTACAGCGGCGTCGAGGGTTGCTGTCTGGCGTCCGAATGCGAACACCATCACATGCACCTCAGCCCGGATGTGGGCATTGTGGAGTTAATCGGCTCGGATGGCCGCCCGACGCCGCCCGGCGAAATGGGTGAAATTGTCGCCACAGGATTGCTAAATTTCGACCAGCCGCTCATTCGCTACCGCACGGGCGACTATGCTGTTTTGTCCCCCAAACCCTGCCTCTGTGGGAGACAGATGCCGGTCCTCGAAGAATTGGTGGGCAGATTAGAAGACACGGTCGTTGGTCAAGATGGACGTGAAATCGTTCGCCTACAAGGCATCTTTCTAGACCTACCCCACGTTCGCGAAGGACAAATCATCCAAAAAACGCTGACACATTTTCAAATCCGGCTGGTGGTCAACGCCAGTTTTAGCGTGGACGAAGAGCGAATCATTTATCAGCGCTTCGTTGAACGACTTGGTCAAATCACCCTGGAATTCCAGATCGTTGACTTTATCGAACGCACCGAACGAGGTAAATTTCGGGCAGTCATCTCCTACGTTCCGCGTCTTCACAAAGCCTCCTGCGCATGAATAAAAACTTTGCTCTGATTGGCGCCAGCGGTTATGTAGCTCCACGCCATCTAAAAGCTATTTATGAGACGGGTAACCGGCTGATTGCTGCTTTCGACCCGAACGACTCCGTCGGCGTTATGGATCAATATTTTATTGAGGCAAAATTCTTCACCGAACACAACCGATTCGAAAGATATTTAGAGAAACAAAAACACGAAGCGACGGACGACAGAGTGAACTATATTGCCATCTGCTCTCCGAACTATTTACACGATATGCATTGTCGTTTATCCCTGCGTGTTGGAGCAATTGCGATTTGCGAAAAACCTCTGGTCATAAACCCGTGGAATTTGGACGCCCTCCAGGAAGCGGAAAGCGAATATTCCGGCAAGATATACACCATCCTACAATTAAGGCATCATCCGAAGATGATCGAACTACACAGAAAAATTCGAGAGGCAGGAAATGGACGCCGCCGGGTTACCTTGACCTATGTAACCAGTCGCGGACCCTGGTACGATGTATCCTGGAAAGGCTCGGTTGAGAAATCCGGCGGGATGGCAGTCAATATTGGCATTCATCTCTTCGACCTGATGTTATGGATGTTTGGCCCCCTGAACGATTGCCGCGTATATCATTCCGACCAACGCCGGATGAGCGGCTTTCTTGATTTGGAATGCGCCGATGTTGCCTGGTATCTATCAGTGGATAAAGACGACCTGCCTTTTCAGATGATCGCCAGCAAACGAAGCTCTTATCGTTGTATGAATATTGACGGAGAAGAGGTTGAGTTTTCGGAAGGGTTCAGCGATCTGCATACGGCTGTCTATCGAGAGATATTAGCCGGGCGCGGCCTGGGCATAGAAGACGCCCGCCCCTCGATCAACCTGGCTTACCGGTTGCGGAACACTCCACTTTCCTCTCTGGATCAACTCTCCCATCCATATCTAACTCACAGGTGAAGCATGGCGAGCGAGTCTGAATATTACGTCCACCCCTCAGCCTACATTGATGAACCTTGCCAGATTGGGGCGCAGACTAAAATCTGGCATTTTTGCCATATCATGTCGGATGTCATCATCGGTCAAAACTGTGTGCTTGGGCAGAATGTCATGGTAGGGCAGCAGGTCAAGATCGGCAACCATGTAAAAATCCAAAACAATGTCTCCATTTATACAGGGGTCGAACTGGAGGATGAGGTTTTCTGTGGACCATCGTGTGTGTTCACCAACGTCATAAATCCCAGAGCGGAAATTAATCGCCACGACCAATATCAAAAAACTTTGGTTCGGCGAGGCGCGACCATCGGCGCTAACGCCACCATTCTATGCGGCGTGACGATTGGCCGTTATGCGTTGATTGGCGCCGGCGCAGTGGTGCGCGCCAACGTCCCCGATTATGCGCTGATGGCAGGCGTGCCAGCCAAACAAATCGGTTGGGTCAGCCGCCACGGTTATCGGCTGCCCGAAGCAGACGCGGGAGGGATCATGATCTGTCCAGAAACTGGATGGCGTTACCGCCTCCAAGACGGGGATGTTCATTGCCTGGATTGGCCTGAGCATTTGCCCTTGCCGGTTGAGTAGATCGCCATGCCGAACATCCCTTTGGTCAACTTGAAAGCACAATATGAGGCAATCAGAGATGAAATTGCGGAAAGCATCAACCAGGTGCTTGAGTCGCAGCAATTTATCCTGGGGCCTCAGGTAGAAGACCTGGAAAATAAAATTGCGCATTACTCGCATTGTCAGTACGGCGTCGGGATGTCGTCTGGTACAGACGCCTTGCTTTGCGCCCTCATGGCTTTAGACATTCAGCCAGGGGATGAAGTGATTACAAGCGCCTATTCTTTCTTTTCTACCGCGGGCGTGATTGCACGGTTAGGGGCGCGGCCAGTCTTTGCAGACATATTGGAAGATACGCTGAATATTGATCCTCAACAAATCGAACCGTTGATTAGCGAGAAAACCAAGGCGATTATCCCGGTGCATTTCGCCGGACAGGCGGCTGACCTGGAGGCAATACTTCGCATTGCACAAAACTACCATCTCTACGTCGTCGAGGACGCGTGCCAGGCTATTGGCGCCGACTACAAAGGCAAGCGAGTGGGTTCTTGGGGCGATATCGGTTGTTTTAGCTTTTTCCCCACCAAAAATCTGGGCGGATATGGCGATGGAGGGATGGCGACCACCAACAACCCCAAGCTCGCAGAGCGACTAAGATTGCTCCGCAATCATGGTCATCAGCCCAAGTACTATCATCAGATGGTGGGGGGCAATTTTCGCCTGGATACCCTTCAAGCTGCCATCCTGCTGGTCAAGTTCAGGTATCTGGAGAGCTGGATCGAAGCTAGAATCGCGCACGCGCGAACCTACTCCCAACTTTTCCGCGCATCGGGTCTGGCGGCTGATGACGATCATTCCGGCAAAGTGATATTGCCCGCCGAGCACCAATTGGGACGTCACGTATATCACTTGTACGTCATCCAGGCAGACCGACGCGATGCATTAAAAGCATTCCTGCGCCAAAACGGCATTGGCACAGAAATCTATTACCCCGTTCCGCTGCACTTGCAAGAGTGTTTTAAACATTTAGGATACAAGGTCGGCGATCTGCCCATCAGCGAACAGGCAGCGCGTCGCGCCCTTGCGCTCCCCATCTACCCAGAACTAAACGATCAAATGCTTTCGGAGATTGTGAAAACGATTGGCGAGTTTTATAGGTCTGCCTGACCCTGTAAATTCAGTCGTCGTCATGTTCTGTCCGAAGCGAGGCGGAGATCCTCTTCACGTCTGCAATACATATCTGAGGCAATGGGTATAAAACATGCATAGCCAACGATATTCAACGTCCACGGACCTCCAAGCCTCATGATACTGTGAGCTTTGGCTGTCATGCTCACCTATCCGCCGCTCCCTGCTCTGCCACGCGTCTCCCTGCTCATTGCCATGCGCAATGAAGCCAAATACATTGCCAATTGCGTTCAATCCGTCCTCCAGCAGGACTATCCCGCCGATCATTTAGAGATTTATGTTCTGGACGGAAATTCGGCAGACGCCTCCTGGCAAATTGTTGAGCAGCTATTTCTGGGACGCTCAAATTGCTTTCTGCTCCCTAATCCTGGAGTAACCCAATCGGCCGGGTGGAATTTAGGCATTCGCCTCTGTCGGGGCGATATTATCGGCATCGTGAGCGCTCATTCGAAGCTGGCTCCAGATTATGTCTCCATCGCGGTTGAGACCTTGCGGCGCACCGGGGCGGACCTGGTTGGCGGGCCGGCTCGCGCTCATGGGGAAAGCCAAATTGCTCGCGCCATTGCCGTTGCAACCAGCACGGCGTTTGGCGTTGGCGGCGCCCGATTTCATTATACGAAGCGAGAAGAAGCGGTGGATACGGTGTTTATGGGAGTGTGTCGCAGAGAAATGTACCAACAAATCGGCGGGTTTGACGAGGAAATGGTGCGCGATCAAGACGATGAATTAAGTTATCGGCTGCTCGCGCGAGGCGGGCGTATTGTCTGTAATCCTGCCATCCGATCAACTTATTACAATCGTGCGACGCTGCGCTCACTCTGGCGGCAATATTTTCAGTATGGCTTTTGGAAGGTGCGCGTCTTGCAGAAGCATCCACGCCAAATGCGCCTGCGACATTTCGTCCCGCCTCTGTTCGCTGCTTCCCTGATTGTTTCTGCGACGCTCAGCCTGCTTTCGCCAGTTGGGGGGTTTTCCTTTACATTCATCCTCTCAGCCTACTTTGCGGCGAATCTGACCGCATCCGCCTGGGCAGCTAGTCGTCATGGTTGGAGTTATTTACCGCTCTTAATCATCGTTTACATTGTTCTGCACTTGAGTTATGGATTGGGTTTTTTAGCGGGGTTGGTCAAATTCGCCAATCGTTGGCGCGAACAAAGATGAGGTCGTGATGAACCAACCAACATGGTCGTACTTAAGTAGTTATCTGGCAACGCCTGGCAAACTTCGCTCCAGCAGCCAAACCGGCGAGTTGATCAAGCGCGCCTTCGATATTACCCTGGCCGCCATCGGCATTATTCTCCTTGCGCCAGTATTAATTTACTTGGGCTGGCGCATCCGACGCGACTCGCCTGGGCCGATTTTCTATCGCGGCGCGCGGGTCGGGAGAAATGGAAAAATCTTCCACATCCTCAAGTTTCGCACCATGTATGAGCGCCCAGAGAGCTACCAAGGACCGCGTGTGACCGCCCAAGATGATCCGCGTATCACTCCTCTCGGCCGATGGCTGCGCGAGACCAAGCTCAACGAGCTGCCGCAGCTTTGGAATGTGTTGAAAGGGGAGATGAGCCTGGTTGGCCCGCGGCCAGAAGACCCAGAGATCGTTGCTTCCTGGCCAGAGGCTGTGCGACAGGAAATCCTCTCCGTTCGGCCCGGCATCACAAGTCCGGCTTCAGTGATCTATCACAACGAGGAGCATCTGCTGAACAGCGCGCAGGTTATGGACGCTTATCTGGGTGAAATTCTGCCCAGCAAGTTGCGCCTGGATCAGCTTTATGTGCGCTACCATTCCTTGTTGGGCGACCTGGATATACTCTTCTGGACTTCATTAATCATGCTGCCTCAGGTGAAATCGTGTCCACCAGGGGAGGAGCGCTTGTTCTTAGGTCCGCTGACCAAACTTACGCGGCGTCATATCCGCTGGCTGCTGATTGACACAGCAATCACCTTCCTGGCAATGGGTATAACCGGCCTCTTCTGGCGTTCGTTGAACCCATTGAACGTGGGATTAACGCCAGCGATCATCCTGGCGTTGGGTTTCTCATTTCTGTTCAGCCTAACCAACGCCGCGTTGCGGGTCAACCGCATCGAATGGTCACGCGCTGCCGCCAATGACGCGCTTGACTTGGCGCCAGGGGGCGCGCTTGCCACGCTGATTGCAATGCTGATCAATTACTTTTATCCTCGCCCATTGGTTGCCTTGCTCTATTCCAGCGCTATTCCCTCCTGGTTGACGCGCCCATTGCTGCCGCCCGGATTGATCCTGATGGCTGCGGCACTATCTTTAATGGGTTCGGTAATTGTACGCTATCGCGAGCGTCTAATCACCGGATTGGCCTCCCGATGGGTTGCCTGGCGCGGGGTTGCGCCTCCGGCGCAGGAACGGGCGCTGATCATCGGTTGCGGCGAGACCGGGCGATTCGCCGCCTGGGTACTTTCGCAAGGGCAATACGCCAAAACCCTACGCGTGATAGGTTTCGTGGACGACGATTTCCACAAAAAAGACGCCCGCATCCACGGTTTGCAGGTATTGGGGCGGCGCGATCAAATCCCGCGCCTGGTCAGCCAGTACGATGTCGGAATCATCGTATTTGCCATTCATAACATTTCCCCGGCTCACCGTCGCAAGCTGCTCGAAATTTGCAACAATACCCCTGCCCGCGTGATCGTATTTCCCGACATCGCTGCCGCCATCCACACCCTGGCGCAGCGCAACGGCGCTCCAGGGGAGATCGAAGATGCTAAACCATTCTCGCACGACGCCACAGCGCAATACAACGGCCCTTTACCTTGCAGCTTGTGCCTGACCAAAGTCTCCCCCTTAAAAGTAAATAGCTGGCTGGCGCAATTGGAAGAGATCGCCCGTAGCGGAGACTTTGACGGTTTGCAAACCCAGGTGAGGCGCTACCGCAGCCAGTTGCAGGCGGATGTTGCAGCCCAGCTTGCCATCAACCTGGCCGGAGAGGAGCTACCCGCGTGATGGATTTTAGCGGCTATTGGTGGGAGCGCCCCGTATTGGTGACCGGCGCAGGCGGGTTCATTGCCAGCCATCTCATCGAAACGCTGGTTGCACGCGGCGCACGAGTGCGGGCGTTCGTGCGCTACAACTCACGCGGCGATCCGGGCCTTTTACGGATATTGCCAGAGGAAACGCGCGCCCAAATCCAGATCCTGGCCGGCGATCTGCGCGATCTGTCAGCCGTCCAAAACGCCGTGGACGGTGCGACGCACATCTTCCACCTGGGGGCGCTCATCGCTATCCCGTATTCCTATCTTCATCCCGCCGAAGTGGTTGAAACCAACATTATCGGGACGCTAAACGTCTTGTTGGCGGCGCGCCAATATGGCGTCGAGCGGATCATTCATACCTCTACCAGCGAAGTGTATGGAACTGCGTTGCATACGCCGATGAATGAACATCATCCATTGCAAGGGCAATCGCCCTATTCCGCATCCAAGATCGGCGCCGATAAGCTGGCAGAAAGTTTTTATCGCTCGTTCGACTTGCCCGTGGTTACCTTGCGCCCCTTCAACACCTATGGGCCGCGACAATCTGCGCGCGCGGTGATCCCCGCCATCATCACCCAGGCGCTTACCCAGGACACCATCCGCCTGGGCAACCTGGATGCACAGCGAGATTTAACGTATGTCTCCGACACGGTAAATGGTTTCTTGCGCGTGGGCGAAACTCCCGGAATCGAAGGTGAGACTTTCAACCTGGGCTTTGGCGCAGCAGTAAGGATCGGCGACCTGGCGCAACAGATTATTGAGCTGATTGGCAAGCCGGTACAAATCGAGGTTGACCCGCAACGTTTGCGCCCCGCGAAAAGCGAAGTCGCCCGTTTGCTGGCCGATAACCGCCTGGCGCGCCGACGATTGGGCTGGCAACCCGAAGTTGACCTGCGCCAAGGGCTTCTCTGGACGATTGAGTGGATGCGCGCCAACCTGCATCTTTATCACCCTGAGCGTTACGAGGTCTAAACCCTGCTGTAAAAATTTGCCCATGAAAGCTGTTATCCTGGCCGGTGGCAGAGGCACCCGCCTCTCTCCTTATACCAAAATACTTCCCAAGCCGCTGATGCCCATCGGCGATATGCCCATTTTGGAGATCCTGTTGCATCAGATGAAGCGCGCCGGGGTGAGCGAGGCGATTTTAACCGTCGGCCACCTGGCCGAATTATTGCGCGCCTTTTTCCAGAGCGGGGAACGTCTGGGCATTCGATTAGAATACAGCGTCGAAGATCAGCCGCTTGGGACAGCCGGTCCGCTCTCTTTGGTGGCGCACCGCCTGAACGACACTTTTCTGGTTGCCAACGGCGACGTTTTGACAACGCTGGATTTGAAAGCGTTCGTCGCTGCGCACCGCGCTTCGGGCGCCGCGGCCACCATTGCCTCTCACCAGCGCCAGGTCAAAGTGGACTTCGGCGTGCTACAAATGAATGGAGGCAATGAACTGAGCGGATATATCGAGAAACCGTCCTACAATTTCCTGGTCAGCATGGGCATCTATGCATTCGAGCCGCGCGTGTTGGAATTTATCCCTTATAACCAATACCTGGATTTTCCTGATCTGGTATTACGTCTAATTGGCGCCGGTGAACGGGTGATGGGCTATCGCTTCGATGGCTACTGGCAAGACCTGGGACGACCCGATGACTATGAACAGGCGGTTCGAGAGTGGGAAATGCTGCGCCCCGCCATTCTGCAGGAGAACGAATGATGGCGCAATGGCGCGTGCCCCTGGCGGATTTGGATTTCGATGAGGCCGAGACCGAGGCGGTCCTGCACGTGTTGAACAGTCGCTGGCTTAGCATGGGGGGCGTGACTCAGGAGTTCGAGCGACAGTTCGCCGCTATGATGGGCGCGCAGTACGCTTTCGCCGTTTCGAACGCCACACAAGCGCTGCACCTGGCCTGTCTGGCGCTTGGCATTGGGGCAGGAGACGAGGTTATCGTCCCCTCGCTGTCCTTCGTCGCCACGGCCAATTGCGTGCTGTACACCGGCGCGCAAGCGCGCTTCGCCGACATCCTCAGCGCAGACGAACCAACCATCAGCCCGGCAGAAATCGAACGCCTGGCGACCTCGCGCACACGCGCGGTCATCGTCATGCATTATGGCGGCTTCCCTTGTCGCATGGGGGAGATCATGGAAATCGCTGCTCGACACAATCTTGCAGTGATCGAAGATAGCGCCCATGCCCCGGGCGCTTCGCTGGCGGGTCGACCCCTAGGCGTGTGGGGGGATGTGGGGTGCTTCAGTTTTTTCTCCAACAAGAATCTGTCCACTGGCGAAGGTGGAATGCTGGTTACCCATCGCAAGGACGTTGCCAGAAAGGTGAGCGCGTTGCGTTCACATGGTATGACCAGCCTGACCTGGGATCGCCACCAGGGACATGCTTACACCTACGATGTTACGACCCTGGGCTACAACTACCGCATTGACGAAATCCGTTCGGCGATTGGCCTGGCGCAATTAGGTAAACTTGCCCAAAACAACGCCCGTCGCGCAGAGATCACACGACAGTATTGGCAGGCGCTGCGCGAGACGCCGCTTCAATTGCCCTTCTCTCACCTGGAAGGTGCCGCAGAAATCAGCCCTGCCTATCACATCTTCCCCGTTTTGCTGCCCAAAGAAACCTCGCGCTGGCAATTTATGGACAAGATGAAAGCGAATGGCATCCAAACCAGCATTCATTACCCGCCCATTCATCAGTTCAGCTACTATCGGCGGATTTTCCCCGCCGTAACGCTGCCTCAAACCGAGCAGTTTGCCGCGCGCGAGGTCACCTTGCCGTTACACCCTCGAATGGACAAAACCGATCTGGATGCTGTGATCGCCGCGCTGCACGCAGCGCTGGGCAATTGAGCGACTTCGAAACAGCGTCCCAATCCATCCCTGGTTCATTTCATAATCGCAAACGCTTCTAAGAAATCGAAGGACAAATAGGTCCCCATGAATGAACTGAAACAATATATTTACTTATTGCGTAAATGGTTGTGGTTGTTTTTAATCGGCGCTCTGCTGGGTTGCGCCGCGGGTTACCTTTTCAGCCTTTACCAACCCACCATCTACGAAACCTCGACAAAGATCCTGGTCAGCCGGGCAATTGACCAGGATAGCCAAACTTACTACTTTTTTAATGAGCTTCAGCTTGCCAAGACATACGCCCAATTGATCAACACTGGATTGATCCTTGAAAACCTGAATCGAGAGCTGGGATTCGAAGTTAACAAAGATCAAATCTCCGTCAGACAGATTGAAGACTCTTTATTGCTGGAAATTACAGTGCGCGATGGCAACCCTGAGCGCGCGGCGCGCATCGCAAATACTCTGGTCGAAGTATTTATCAACTACAATCGCGACTTACAAGACAGGCGTTTTGCCGAATCTGAGCAGAGTTTAAAAGAGCAGATCGCCGAAGTGGAAACCAACGTCGCCTATTATCAGGGACAGATCGAAAATCTCTCTCAAAGCTCGCTAGAAGAACAGAAACAACAGGTCGTCAAGCGCATCCAGGAGATTGAAAAACAGCTTGCCAGTTCTGAAGAGGAGATCATCCAACTCGAAAAAGAGCTGGCCGATTTCTTCCCCTCGCCACTCATTACCAATACGCCGGCGCCATATTGGTTGAAACCCACACCGACCCCTGCGCCTGTTCCCACTCCCACCCTCTCGCCGCAGGATGAAGTGCGTTACAAGGAGTTGCAACTTCGCCTGGATCAATTAAAGAGCCTGCGCGATTTGTATAAAGATGTTTACGCTAATCTGTTAGTCCTGGATCCAAACAGCGGCGTATATGATCCCGCCCTTACGCAACAGCAATTACAAACCACCCTGGCCTTGTATCAGCAAATCTATAGCAACCTACTGTCCAGCCTGGCGAATGTGCAGCTTGCCAAGGCGCGCAGCGCGCCCAGCATTTCTGCGGTGGAAGCGGCTACGCCGCCTGCGGTTCCAATCCAACCCAAGCCGCTGCGCAATGTGCTGCTGGGCTTAATCTCCGGCGTTATGATCACGGTTCTGGCAGCATTCACCTTGGAACTGTTGGACGATACGATCAAAACGCCGGAGGAAGTGAACCAGCATTTGCGCTTACCGGTGATTGGGCTGATTGGCGAAATCGAAGCCGCCAGAGGCAAGAAGGGCTCCCCATCCCAGGGAGTTTTCGTGGCTGAGAACCCCCTCTCCCCAATTGCCGAAGCGTTTCGCACGTTGCGCGCCAACCTGGATTTTGCTGGAGTTGACAAGCCGATCAAAACCCTGCTGATCACGAGCGTTGGGCCTGAGGAAGGTAAAAGCACCGTGGCGGTAAATCTGGCAGCGATCATGGCGCAAGGAGAGCGCAAAGTGATTTTGATGGACGCCGATTTGCGCCGACCAATGATCCATCATTATTTGGGGCTCTCCAATCGTCGCGGACTGACCGACCTCCTTCGAGAGCAGAGCAAAGCATCCAATGTGATCTCCAGTTGGGGCAAGCCGCCCATTGCCGTCATTGCCAGCGGCGACCTGCCCCCAAACCCTACTGAACTGCTCGAATCGGAGAAAATGACGCGCGTCCTGGCAGAGCTAAAAGACAAGGCCGACATGGTGATCGTCGATTCACCCCCTGCCATTGTCGCCGATCCAATTGCCCTCTCCGCCAAGATGGATGGCGTACTGCTGATCGTTGAACCCGGCAAGACAAAAATCGGCGCGGCTCAGGTTCTCTTAGAACAGTTTCATCGCGCGGGGGCGCGCGTCGTGGGGGTAGTCCTGAATCCCGTCTCTCGTAAGCGCAGCTACTACTACACAAAATATCATTACTATACTTCTTACTATTACTCCCATAGCTACGACAAATACAGGCGCTCCAACGGTTTCAAAGAAAAACTGCCTGCCGGAGATCAGGAGAAACGAGTAACAGAAGATCGAACCAACTCCACACCACCCCCCAACTGAGGCGCGGCGCTCTTTCATGAGAGAAGCTTCACCCGCATTCGGCAGGCTATACCCGTTCATCCAAACCATCTCTCAGGCGGAGGTTTGGATCGTCAGCGGGTTGACTGTAGCCAGCATGGCGGTGCCGGATTTGTTGCCCGCAACGGTGATCGTTGCGACCCTGTTTTGGCCATTGCGAAAAATGGCTGGGGGCCGCCTGGCAAATTGGAGTAAAACTGATCTTTCTATCCTGTTGCTCTTCAGCGCATCACTGGTCAGTCTAGCGGTCACTCCGCTCCCCTTGGTTACGCGCCTGCAAACGCTCCGATTGTGGAGCGGAATCGCCTGGTATTGCGCCCTGGTTAACGGGTGCGACACTCGCCTGAAACTGCGCTGGATGATTGGAGGGTTATTGCTCGGCGGATTAGCGTTAGCGCTTGTTTCGCCGCTGAGCGTGGAATGGCCGGCTGGGAAATTACCTTTTATTCCTGAAGTGTTCTATCAGCAGTTCAACCTGGCAGTCGCCGATAGCATTCATCCCAATGTTTTCGCTGGAATTCTGATATTGTTGATCCCCATCGCATTGGCGCAGCTCGCTTTCGCCTTTCGCTCCCCGGCTTGGATAAACGTTATTGCGGGCGCCTCGGCGATCGCTATGAGCAGCGCGTTGTTGCTTTCACTTTCGCGCAGCGCTATTCTTGCTCTAGCTGCGGCTGTCCTTGCTTTGTTGATCCTGCACGGACGAAGCGGCTGGTTGGCGCTGGCGATTGCTCTGCTGATCAGTGTCGGGGTTGTTTTCCGCTTCGGCGTCTATAAAACCCTGGGCCTGCTTATGGCGAGCGCCTCTTTGGGTGGCTACAGCAGTAGATTAGACATCTGGTTACGCGCTTTGTACATCCTTCAAGATTTTCCCTTCACGGGGGTCGGGATGGGGGCATTCCCAGAGGTCGCTAACCGCTTATACCCTTTCACTTATTTTGAGCCGGGTTGGGTACATCATACCCATAATCTATATTTGCAAATTGCGGTGGATTTCGGGGTGGTGGGCATTCTGGCCTGGTTGGCGATCTTTACACTGGCAACATTAGCCGCCTGGCGCGCGTATCGCATCGGCCTGAAAGTTCAAGATCGCGAGTTGGCCGCGGTCGGCGCGGGTCTCTTCGGCAGTCAATTAGCCCTGGGGTTGCATGGGCTTACCGACGCAGTAACCTGGGGAATGGTGCGTCCCGCCCCGCTGGTTTGGGCGTTATGGGGACTGTCCATAGCTGCCTTGAGGATAGCAAAAGATGTGCAATCCGCCCGCCCTGGCTGAACGCCTGTGAGGGGCATATCACCCTGTTGTATCTTCCAGAGCAACCGGCTTTGATGGAGCCGGTTGCTCTTTATTTTGTCGCAGATAGAAGTCTTAATTCAACTCAGGTTGGCGCAAGCGCCATGTTGTGGCTTGCTCGTAGGCGTATCCGGCTTGTAATAGTGCGGCTTCTCCCCATGGACGAGCGACCATCTGCAGACCGATCGGCAAGCCATCGCTGGTGAAGCCGCATGGCAGCGAAAGCGCCGGAAGGCCGGTGAGATTAAACGGCGCTGTATAGCGCGTCAACCAGCGCGCCATCTCAAGGGCATCTGGGCCGCTGATCGGCGGTGCAGCAATGGGCGTGGTAGGCAACAACAGCAAATCATAGCGCTCAAGGAGGCGCGCAAATTGACGGCGCATTTCAACCTGAGCGCGACGGGCGCGAATGTAATCCACCAACGGCAGCGCCGCGCCGATCTGCAGGCGTTGCAAAACATCTGCGCCAAAGCCGTCAGGCTGCTCGCGCAGCCGTTCCGCATGGAAAGCTGCTGCATCGCTAACGACCATCACCCCATTAATCGAAGCCGCCTCGCGCGCCTCCGGCAATGGCGCCGTTTCCACCCTCGCGCCCAGTTCTTCCAGCGTCTTAGCGGCCTGGCGCACCGCCTGTGCAATTTCGGGATGCGTGCGATCAAAGTATTCATCCTCAGCCAGGAGAACGCGCCGACCCGCGACACCCCGCTCAATGCCCAATACATAGTCATCCGCCGGTATATTTACCGAAACAGGATCATCCGGATCGTAACCGGCGGTCGCTTGCAATAACATGGCGACGTCCAGCACCTGGCGCGCCATAGGGCCGGCATGGTCAAGATTCCAACTTAATGGAATCACGCCGCGCAAGCTGATGCGGCCGTAAGTGGGCTTCAGCCCCACAACGCCGCACAGCGCTGCGGGTACGCGAATGGAGCCACCTGTATCGCTGCCCATGGCGCCAAGACAGAAGCGCGCCGCTAGCGCCGCGGCCGAACCGCCGGATGAACCGCCTGGCACGCAGTCCAGTTTCCAGGGATTATGGCAGGCGCCAAAATGTGGATTGACCGTAGTCAACCCCAAGGCGATCTCGTGCATATTGTTCTTACCGAGCAGGATGGCCCCAGCCGACTTTAACTTCGATACTACAACCGCATCTTGCGTCGGGTAATAGTCGCTAAAAAACTTCGATCCGGCGGTGGTGCGAACCCCAGCCGTCTCGAACAAATCCTTCAACGCAATGGGCAAGCCATGCAACGCTCCCAGAGGTTGACCATCGGCCCGCTCGCCGCGCGCCAGCTCAGCTTCCGCCTGGCGCGCTTGCTGCATCGCCGCTTCGTCCAGCACGGTGATAAAGCTATTGATCCGACCATCCAGGCGGGCGATGCGTTCGAGATGCGCCCGGGTAAGCTCAACGGGCGAAATCTTTCGCGCTTGCACCAGGCGGCTAGCTTCGGCCAGGCTCAATCCTGTCAACTCTTCTTCGTTCATCCAACGCCTCCGTTGAGCAGCTGTTCCAATTCGCTGCGCGCTTGTTGCGGGGTGGCAAATTGGATGGCATGAAGGTTCGCAGCGCGCGCCCCTTCAACATTGCGCGGCATATCATCAATGAAAACTGCCTCCTGCGGCGCGACCCCCAGACGCTCCAGAATCAAGCGGTATATTCTTGCATCCGGCTTTACCAATCCCACCTCGGCGGAGATGACCATCTCATCGAATGCGTCCGCAAATTTCCATACATGGGTCACATAATGGCGCAAGTCGGAAAAGGCGTTCGAAAGCAAGCCAGTCTTGTAACGGGCGCGTAAAGAACGGATAAACGCCACCAATTCGGCGTCTAATCGGTCGCCGCCCCAAAAATCTTTCCAAAAATGATCCATTTCTGATCTTTGGAGACCAAACCGTTGACGCAGATTCTCCAAATGTTGCTCCACACTAATCAAACCCAATTGAGCGCGGTCGCCAGAATCGTTCGAAAATACCAGGTCCTCCAGCTCTTCACGACCCAAGCCCAGGCGCGCCGCCAGGTGGTCGCGCAAGGTGTAATCTTCGGTGCGCACCAGAACCCCGCCTAAGTCCCAAATCACTGCTCGGATATTCATGATCCATACTCCAATGAGAAATCTATCGGATTTTACCCGCCCCGCCGAGAAATCGCAACCGCTGGTATTCCACGCCCTTGCGCTTGCGACCGGGGATAGCAGCGATCCTGTGCGGTTCATCCGTTGTCAGGAACGTCCATTCGCCGCGCACAGATCAGCCTCCAGATGCCTCTTGCATTGCGCCTTGTTGAGCTTCCCATTCAGAGTGCAAGATGCCCATCACCAGCACATCCGAGCGTTCCCCATCACGTAAAAGCGCGCCGCGCTCGCGCCCCTCGATGACAAACCCCGCTTTCTGGTAGGAGCGAATAGCGCGCGGGTTATAGGCGAACACTCCCAGGGAGACCCGGTATAAATCCAGTTCGTCAAAGGCGTAACGCAAAACCAGGCGCATGGCGTCGGTGCCATAGCCTTTGTTCCAGTCTTCCCGTTCGCCAATGCCAATCCCCACCCAGGCATTGCCGTGCTGCCAACTCGCCACATTTAGTTCCACGAAACCGATCAAACGCTCGCTGTCTAACGGATAGATGCTAAAAGAGAATCTTTGATCGCCTCTTTCCAACTCTTTCTCGATCCACTGTTGGATTTTCTTAGCCGACCATAGCGTGGGAGGCTCATTGTCCAACAATCGTCGAAAAAGGACGTCCCGATTCCAACGCTCCCAGGCTTTGCTCATCTTTTCAGCATCCACCGCCGCCAGTCGGGTCAACTCGCCGCGAAATAAATCGTTCATCATGATCGCTCCTTTCTACGATATTCATCGAAATTTGGCACAGAACGTCCCATAACTTCCCCAGTGTGATCAGAAACTTGTAAGTCTCTCTCTTGTAGATTCGTTGGGGGCGCGCTGCGCTTCCCATTCATCACGCAAGATGCCCAGGTGAAGAAGATCCCAACGCCGGCCCAAACGATTCACCGCTTGCCGGCGGCGGACCTCTTCGACGAAACCTGCCTTGGTGAACAGCCGCAACCCTGCTGCGTTATATTCTGGAATCAGGGCAGTCAATCGGTGCAGGTTTAGTTCATCGAATGCAAAGCGCAGCAACAGGCGCAACGTCTCGGTGCCGTAACCCCGATTGCGGTCGTTTGGATCGCCGATACCCAGCGAGACGTAGCCACATCCATTCGACCAATCAATCCATTCCAGGCGGGCAAAGCCGATCAAACGGTCATCAGCGCGCATACGGATGGTGAAAAAGAACAGGTCTTTATCCTCCTCCTGTCTCTTCTCGATAGCTTCGTATTTCTTCTTGATCTGAGCTGGGGAAGTCAGGCGAGCCGGTTCGAGGCCGACCATAAGCAAGTAATCAGCATCTTCGCTCCAACGAGCCTCTATCTCAGGGTCTTTATCATAATTGATTGGCCCCAAACAGATATGTTCGCTTTCGAATAAGGATTGTGTAATGTTCATTTCAGATGCTCCATCCATCAAAATACGCAAGATTAAGCTTGTAAGGGTATGCAGGAAAGAACCACCTTGCATACCCTTTTATGTATTTGTCTCCTCCAGCACGACGAGATGAGTTTTCACCCCTGCTTGCCAGGGCGCTGCGTCCGCAGCATAATTGCCGGCGCCCCATTGATCGTACAGGTCAGCCGGCGCGCCCACAGCGACGAGGCGGCCCTGATACAAGATAGCCATCCGGTCTGCGAGGCGCGCCGCATCCATCCAGTCCCGACTGGTGAACAGAATCGTGGCGTTATGCTGGCTGCGATACTCACGGATCAATTGTTCCACCCGATAACGGGCAAACAGATCCAGCCCCGCGGTTAGATGATCCAACAACAACAAACGCGGACGACTGAGTAAAGCGAGGGCAATTGACGCAAGTTGCTGCTCTGGCCGCGAGAGCTTCTCCATAGGCTGAACCATGGCGCGTTCCTGAAATCCCAGCCGGGCCAGTAGATGAATGATCTGCTCAGGCAAGTCCTCGCTTTGTGCGCGGTTTGGTTGCGCTCCAAGCAGTAAATTGTCCAACGGCGATAGCTGCTTGAAAAAACTGGCCTTAACAGAAACCTGATTGATCAACCGCTGCACTTGAGCCTTTTGCCGCACAACATCGTAACCAAAAACGCGGATTTCGCCTTCATCCGGTTGGAGCAAGGTCGCCAGGATGCGCATCAGGGTAGATTTGCCCGCCCCTGCAGGGCCAACCAAGCCAAAGATCTCTCCTTCCTTCACAGCAAAAGAGACCTGATCCAGGGCGCGAATGGCGGAGAAATGATTGCGAATCGCACGCGGCGATTTGATGTTCCAACCGGGCAATGCTGGACCGCTGAAGTATTTGGTTGTCTGGCGCACATGCACTGCGGCGTTCATCGCAGCCTCCTTCATATCTCCAGAACATAACCTGCTGAGAGTAACAGGCTCTAAAAATAACACCAGCCACAGGATTCATCCCGTGGCTGGGTGGCTGAACGAAAAACTTCCAGGGAGCGGAAAATAAAACAGCCACGGGCTTTGGAGAGCGTCCGTGGCTGTTACCTGCTAGACAGGTGACTTACCGAGCAACAGGCGCACTCCGACAAGGCAATGCAGCAGCGCCGCCAACGGCGGTGCGAACTGCGCTGAGGAAAACCTGATAGATTGCCATGAAAATGCGCCTCTCCTTTCTAAAAAATTAAGCTTTTGTTAAGCGTCGAAAGTTTATCACAACCGGCGAAATACTGTCAAGGGCAAATTTCGCCACTTTAGAAGAGGGTCAAGATCGCCCGCGATGCCAGGTCAATCAAGGGAGCGGCAAAGATGCTGAGCGCGACCACCCCAATCGAAGAGACGAAAGCAGTGGCATAAAGCCAACCATCGCGCCGCACCACCGGTTCGCCGTCTTGCATATACATAATGACCACCACGCGCAGGTAGTAGTAAGCGGAGACCAGCGAAGTAAGCACGCCGATCAGCGCAAGCCCGACGAAGCCTCCTTCAATCACCGTACGAAACAGGAAAAACTTGCCTACAAATCCCAATGTAGGTGGCACACCGGTGAAGGATAGCATTGCCACGGTCATCGCCGCCGCCAATGCTGGTTGCTTGCGCCCCAGGCCGGCATAGTCGCTCAGCTCCAGCCCTCGTTCATCCGCCTGTTCCAGGGCAATCACCACCGCCCAGGCGGCAAAGTTGGTCATAGCATAAGCGACCAGGTAGAATAAAGCCGAGGCTACAGAATCAGCAGATACATTAGACTGACCATAAGGCGTTAGCGCCATCAAGATATAACCAGCGTGAGCGATGCTCGAGTAGGCCAGCAGACGCTTGATGTTCTTTTGCGCAATAGCTACAATATTGCCCAGAATCATGGTCAGCGCAGCTACAGACCACAGGATGGGGGTCATATTCAGCGACACCACCGGAAAAGCCAGCACGAAGATGCGCAGCAGCGCAGCAAACCCGGCCGCTTTAGCGCCCACCGCCATAAACGCTGTGACGGAAGAGGGCGCGCCCTGATACACATCCGGCGTCCACATGTGAAACGGCGCCACAGCGACTTTGAACCCTAAGCCCACCAATATCAACCCGGCGCCGGCCAGGAGCAGCGTTAGGTTGTGTTGGCCGTTCTGGGTCGTCTGCACAATCTGCGCAATAGAAGTGGAGCCGCTGGCGCCATATACCAACGCAGTGCCATAGACGAAGAATCCAGAAGCAAAAGCGCCTAAGAGAAAATATTTGATCGCCGCCTCTTCAGAGTTCAGGCGAGGTACCGCAATTCCTGCCAGCACATAAAGCGGGATGGACAATAACTCCAACGCTAAAAATACCATGATCAGATCGCTCGACATGCCCATCAGCATCATGCCGGCAATTGAGAAAAGCAACAACACATAATATTCGCCGCGCTCAATGCCGGTGCGTTGCAGATAATCATGCGAAAGCGCTATCGCAGCCAGGCCGCTGACAAGCAGCAAGATGCTCAGGAAATTGGCGAATTGATCCACCATGACCATGCCGCCGAACCCCGACTGGCTTTGCCCCAAACGAGACAGAACAACCGCCAGAGCAATCAGCAGCCCCACTGCAGCCAGCGCAGCCGTCCAGCCTTTGCGTTGCGCCGGGATGAATAGATCCGCAAGCAGCAAGAAACACGCCCAAACCGACAATACTATGATGGGTAGGATCGCCCCGATAGACAGCCATAAATCAGTTGGCATATTCCGACTCCTGACAGTTCACGCCTCATACGCCGGACGACCGGCGCTCATTCGTCCCAGGGAAACTCTCATGGGATGCCTGCGACAGCCGCGGTTTGAAGCGCCGCCACCAGCTTATCCACCGCCGGCGCCATCAACATGAAGAACGGCTTAGGGTACAGGCCAATCCAGAAAATGAGGACCAACAACGGAAGCAGCGTGACGATTTCGCGCCAGTTCAAATCTTTAAGGTTGCGATTCTCTTCCTTTGTAACCGGGCCCAAGAACATTTTCTGGAACATCAACAGGATATACACCGCAGCCAGGATCACGCCGATCGCCGCCAGCCCGGCGTACCAGTGGCTGCCTAAAGGCCCTCCAGCTTGACCAGCGCCCCAACTACCCAGCAGGATGGTAAATTCGCCCACATACCCGTTCAAGCCGGGCAAACCCATCGAAGAAAGCGTCCATGTCGCGCGTGTGCCGCCGCTCATAGATCATCCCGACGATCAAGAACAAGGCGCCGGTGCTTAAGCCATGGTTCACCATTTGCAAGATTCCGCCCTGTATCCCCTGGCTGTTGAGCGCAAAAATGCCCAGCATGACGAAACCCAGGTGGCTGACGGATGAATACGCCACCAACTTCTTAACATCTTTCTGAGCGTAAGAAACCGCCGCGCCATACAAGATGCCAATCACCGCCAGCGCAGCCATCCATGGCGCAAGCTGCACCGCGGCTTGAGGGAATAACGGCAAATTGAAGCGCACGAAACCATAGGTACCCATCTTCAACAATACGCCCGCCAGGATGACCGAACCGGCGGTAGGCGCTTCCACGTGCGCATCTGGAAGCCAGGAGTGCAACGGCCACATAGGGACTTTGATGGCGAAAGCAGCGGCAAAAGCCAGGAACAACCACATTTGCAAATTGGCGGGAATGCCGCCTTTGGCAATCAGATCTGGGACCTGAAAACTGCCCTGATAGATGCCCAGCCATAAGATCGCCAACAACATTAAGATTGAACCGGCCATTGTGTAGAGGAAGAACTTCACCGCTGCATACATGCGCCGCGGACCGCCCCAAATTCCGATCAAGAAATACGACGGAACCAACGTGAAATCCCAGAAAATGTAAAACAAGAACAGATCTTGCGCCAAAAAGACGCCCACCATGCCGACTTCGAGCAGCAAGAAGAAGAGCATGAAATCTTTGACGCGATCCTCAACTGCCGTCCAGGTGGAAAGAATGGAAATTGGGGTCAGCAGCGTGGTCAACAATAAGAGCAAGATGCTAAGCCCATCTACTCCTAGATAATAGCGGATCTCCCACTGAGCGATCGGTATCCAGGGCAGGTTGATCACCTCTTGCAAGTCCGGGTAGGATGGATTGAAGTACGCCAATACCACCAGCGAAAAACCGAAAGTGATCAACGAGGTGATCAAAGCGACCCAACGGGCAGCGTTCTTCTGCTCCTGTTTCAGGAAGAGAATGATCAAAACGCCCACTAATGGGAAAAACGTAACCAGGGTGAGTGGGTGAAGCAGGTTGTTCAGAAGAGAGTTCATGGAACGTCCTCCGGCAGTTATTTCAGCTAAATGATAGCTGCTCTAGCAAGCTGCTATCGCAGCAGCAAATATCCTAAGATAATGACAACGCCGACAAAAATTGACAGCGCGTAATTCCGTACATAGCCGGTCTGCACCTGGCGCAACCTATCCGCAATGCGCTGCGTCAGAACAGCCAGTCCATTGGCGGCGGCGTCTATGCCGCCCAGATCAATTCGTATGGCTAACAGACGGGTCAACAAGTTATACCCGCCCATGATCACCTTGTCGTGGAACCAGTCGTGCCAGAAGCGCCAGTCAATCACATCCGCCAAGAAGCGCGATAGATCAATGTAAGGGTTCAGGAATACCGCCCAATACAGCTCATCCACCCAATACTTATTCTTTAGCGCTTCATAGATGGGCCCAATGTAAGCGCGCAAGGGATCATCTGGACGCCGCGCCGCTGGAATAGCCCAAAATTCCTCATATCGCCGCGCGTTGTACAACCACCATCCCAGAGCCACCGAAATCAGCGCCAGGGCGGTGCTGAGCAAAGCGACGGGGAGGATAAACTCGCCGGCATGAGCGTATTCGCCCAATGTGTGTTCCAGCCAGTGGGCAAACTGATGGAAACCATCGAACGGCAGATTGATCAACCCGCCGAAGAAAGAAAGCACAGCCAATATCATCAGCGGCGCAGTGACTATGAGCGGGCTTTCCTCGGCATGTTCGGCAGCCAGGGTGCGCGCCTTGCCGAAGAAGACCATCAGGATCTGGCGCGTCATGTAAAAAGCGGTGAAAATCGCCGCCAGGGTGAGCAGAATGTAAGCCCAGGAAAATTCCTTGCTGGCATCGGCAAGGATCTCGTCCTTCGACCAGAAACCAGCCAACGGCGGAATGCCCGCCAGGGCTATTGCTCCGATCAAATACACCCAATAGGTGGTCTTCATGCGCTCTCGTAAACCGCCCATGTTGCGCATATCTTGAGGGTCAAAGTCGTGGGCATGACCTTTGAGCTGCTTCTTGAGCTTAGGATCATGCTCCACATGATGGTGGCCGCGTTCCATCCCCTGGATGACCGAACCGGAAGACAAGAACAACAAGGCCTTGAAGAAAGCGTGCGTCACCAGATGGAACATGCCCGCCACGAAAGCGCCCATCCCTACCGCAGCCACCATGAAGCCCAATTGGCTGATCGTTGAATAAGCCAGCACTTTCTTGATGTCAAATTGACCAACCGCAATCGTAGCGGCAAAGAGCGCCGTCACCGAGCCTACCAGAGTCACCCAAAACTGCGCCGTAGGAACCAGCACATAAATCTCTGCTGAGCGCGCCACCAGGTACACGCCGGCGGTCACCATCGTCGCCGCATGGATTAAAGCCGAGACGGGCGTAGGACCAGCCATGGCGTCTGGCAACCACACATAGAGCGGCAGTTGGGCAGATTTTCCGGTCACGCCAATCAATAAGCAAATGGTGATGAAAAGCAACGCGCCCGGGTTAGTTGCCGCTATTTCCGGCGCTTTTTCAAAAATAGTATGGAATTCGAACGTCCCAAACGTCCAAAAGATAGTGAATGCCGCCAGCAGGAAGCCAAAGTCGCCGATACGGTTGGTCACCATAGCTTTCTTGGCTGCCAGAGCGTTGCCGATGCCATCTTTGCCTTTTTCGTACCAGAAACCGATCAACAGATAAGAACAGAGACCAACGCCTTCCCAACCGACAAACAACATCATATAGTTATCGCCGCTCACCAGGATCATCATGGCGGCGATGAACAAATTCATAAAGACAAAGAAGCGGCGAAAACGGCTGGGGTCGCCATTATGGCGCACATCTTCGTGCATATAACCAATGGCGTAGATATGAATGAGTGTGCCAACGCCGGAAACCACCAACATCATGGTCACCGATAGGGTATCCACCTGAAACGCCCAACGGATGTTCAGATCGCCGATGTTGATCCAATCCGCCAGCGGCACCACCATGCCTTCTGGGTGACCGTTCAAAGAGATCGCCAGCAACACAGAAACCAAGAAGGACAATCCAGCCGCCAGGCTGGCAATGCCGCCGACGATCTTTTCCCCTGCCCGGCTGCGCTCCAGGATGCGCCCGCCGAAAAACATATTGAACAGCAGGCCAATCACCGGGAAGAAGACGATCCAGGGCGCCAGGTTGAAGAATTGTGGACCGCTCGATACTGCTTCTTCAAAGAACATAATCACCTCTTTTTGCCAGATCCTTGCCTCGCTTGAGACAGATCTTGCTCCCTTCGGTTATCCGCGCAGGCTATTGATTTGATCAATATTAATATTATGTTTGGTGCGGAAGATCGCCACAATCAACGCCAGGCCCACTGCGACTTCCGCTGCCGCCACCGCCATGACGAAAAACACAAAAACCTGACCGCTGATGGACTGAAAGCTGCGCGCGAAAGCCACAAACGCCAGATTGGCGGAATTGAGCATCAACTCAACCGACATAAATACGATGATGGCGTTTCGCCGTGTGAGCACCCCTAAAGCGCCAATGGTGAACAAGATTGCCGAAAGAGCCGTGTAATATTGGATCGGCGTCATGCATTCTCCTCCAATTTTTGTTTTTTCGATTGCCCAGCCTTTGTGGTAAATCGTCAACAAAGGCTATGGTCAGGCTTTTTGCTCTCGTTTACGGGTTAGCACAATTGCCCCTACCATGGCTGCTAGGAGCAAGACAGAAATTACCTCGAATGGCAACAGGTACGCGCTGAATAGCGACTCGCCAATGGCAGCTGGCGAGCCAAAATCCGCCGAGACTGCGCCAATCGGCGCAGCCGCCCCGCTGCGGTTGATGAACACCAGCGCTGTTTCCGCAATCAAGATCAGCGCCAGTACAACTGCCAGGGGGCGTTGCCAGCGCAACGTGGAGGCGCCGCCCAGACGTTCCGCCCCCAGCAACATGATGACAAATAGAAACAGCACCATGATTGCGCCGGCGTACACGGCAACCTGGGCAAGCGCAATAAATGGCGCAGCTAACACCAGGTAAAAGATGGCAATGGCAGTGAAATTGACGATAAGATTCAAGGCAGCATAGATGGCGTTTTTGCTGAGCAATAACCCAAGGCCCGAGGCAATCGCCACAAGCGCCAAACCGAGGAAAATGATCCAATCAATGAGCATGGAAAGACTCCGCTTTTAGTCTTCAGGATCCTTCATCACCGGCACCGAGCGCGTATAGACGCCGGGTTCAACTTTCTGAGGCGTGGGTTTGCCGCCCTCTGGAACGGGTTCCAGTAGGAACTCTTTGGTGTAGATCGAACTGCGGCGACTGGTGAAGGAAAGCTCATAATTATCGCCTAACACAATGGCTTCCGTTGGGCAAGCGTCTTCGCAATAGCCGCAGAAGATACAGCGCAGCATGTTAATCTCATACACTCTGGCATAGCGCTCGCCGGGAGAATAACGTTCATCGTCTGTGTTCTCCGCCGCTTCGACAAAAATGGCATCCGCCGGGCAAGCCGCTGAACACAGCGAGCAGCCAATACATTTTTCCAGGCCGTTATCGTAGCGTTTCAACACGTGGCGACCCTTAAAACGGGTGCGCACGGGTCGTTTTTCCTCCGGGTACTGGATGGTAACCGGCGGGCTGACCATCTCGCGAAAAGTTGTCGCCAGGCCGGTAAAAGTGGCTTTTACGCCATCAAGAGCATCTTTGACGAGAGACATTTCCTACCTCCAAACTCCCAATTTACACAGTCCGCTTCCGCTCTACCGTTAATGCATAAACCAGTTGGGGAACAAAACCATGATTACCGAGGTCAGAAAGACATTGAACAACGCAACAGGCAGTAGAATCTTCCAGCCCAAGGCCATCAGTTGGTCGTAGCGCACGCGGGGCAAGGTGGCACGCACCCAGATGATGCC